>CAIPYV010000062.1 GCA_903869365.1 uncultured Chlorobiaceae bacterium | reverse complement strand
TTTTTCTTGAAATAAAAACCTTGTCTCATCTGGAGGCAGTGAGAATAAAACGCCATCTTGAATTGACGGTAACAACAATATCCTGTTCTGCCGGTGCTATTTCGGTCGGAACGGGCGATGGCGCCGCCCTCATGGCCATTGCCTCGATTTGGGGGTGATCTCTCAATGACGGCTGGCTAACACTGACCTCTATCAATTGACCGAGACGTCCCCCTGCGGCTTTCGCCATGATGCCGGCATCTCTTCTGGCATTTTCCACAGCGAGTGCGAGTGCTTCCAGACGAAGTGCGTCATAGTGACTTGATGAAAAGCTGACACGTTGCACTTCTTCAGCTCCGGCTTGCACCACAGCATCAATGGCATGTCCGATTTTTTCCAGATGACGAACCCTGACCATGATGGAGTGACGGGCGCTGTAGCCTTTAAGAAGGCTTTTTCCCTGAGCAGGCTCCCACTCCCAGCGGGGTGCGACGGTGTAACTTTCTGTAGAAGCATCCTCAAGAGGAATTCCTGCAGTTCTGAGGGAATTCTGCACGGTACGGTACTTCTCAGCTGCTTCTGCAGCAGCTTGATCAGCAGTTCTGGCATCCGATTTTACCACAACACCGAACTTTGCCATATCGGGCTTTATCGAAACCCTTCCTGTAGCTGATACGACAACCTGACTTTCCACGGCATAGATGGCTGGAGACAGAGCAGTGCACAGCATAAACACGCAGAGTGCAACGGCAAGAAGTATCTTTTTCATTGAACATCCTTTTCTTCGATTTCGTAATGAAAATAATGGCTACCAATCTGTTGAGTACATGCCCATTATCTCCTTATAGGCAATGGCCGCGGCACAAGCCGAAACGGGAATGCTGACCAGAAGACCTACGGCAAAAGCAAGCGCTCCAAGAAAGTTGAGTGCAAACAGAACACAGGCAAATCCGAAGAAAGCAAACCAGTTTTTAGTGATGATTTGACGGCTTATCTCCATTGCCTGCCAGAACTCCATACGGTAATCAATGATAAGGAAGGTGGTAAACATATATCCGACAGCAAGGTAAATTCCCGGTATGAGCAGCAGCACCATACCGATGCTTACCAGAAAACCGCAGGCAAGACCTGCAAGAAACAGTGGCAGTAAATAGTTGAAGCCATTGAAAAAATCCCCAAACTGGAACGGTTTTCCGCTTAATAGCTTGAAGGCAACTATACCGAATCCAGCATAGAGAGGCGCTGCGAGAGCAGAAATAATAAATGATCCGGCAAAAGCGAATTTTGAGCTTATTGCGGATATGACAAAAATAAGAAGCGTAAACCCGATGAACTCACCGATATGCTCTTTGAACATCTCCCAACCCTGCCTGATATAGTCCTGAATATGCATGGTGACCGATGCATTGAGCTGTTTGTCGAACAGATGCGGATCGACTTTTACACCAAAATCAAAAGCTGCCATAACTTTCCTCCCTTGTTATTTACAGTTATCCGCAGACAAAAAAAGCCTGCAAAAAAATGGCTCAAATCTGTATTATGACTTTCTGATATTATACGGGCAAGTTACAGAAGATATGCCTATGCAACAACCAAAATCAGCCTGTGCATAATTTTCGTAATAAAAATCAAAGAGAAGGCTCATTTACCGTCTCTTTCCCGTCATGAGATAAGAGACACAGGCTGTCGGCGAAAAAAAGCTGGGTATTGAATTTGCATAAAAATGCGGCCAGGGTGTTGTCGCGACGCAGTACAACAACTGCTCCATCCTGCCAGATTCCATTTTCAGGGTACCAGTGACTGTCGGGCGGGTCTCCCTGATTCTGATGAATATTGTGCACACCATGCCCTGTTCTGAAAGGCTCTCCGAAAATAAACAGCTTTCGGGAATGCGTCAGAAGAGGCTCAAGATCCCTGAATGCCTCAGGTCCCGTTCCGTATTTCCATGATACTGGTAAAACAGTATCTCCTGTTTCTTCGCAATGAATGAAATCAGAGGCAGCCTGCCGGCAATGGCATGTTGGCTGAAACTCAGGACTGCGATAGTAATCGATAGCGCCCGAACCGGGTTGGGAGACAAGCGGGTGCCACCCCTCCTGGAAATGAAGAATCCGATGCAACGCATCCGGTGCAAGCTCAACCAGACGCCACTGAACCCCATGAGCATCTTGTTTGTGATCAAGATCAACCGGACATCGAAAAATTCTTCTTCCGGCGCGAACCTTTACATTACAGTGGTAGTATGTCTGCTCGCTGAAGGCATGATCGCAGTAATACTTCAACAAAGTACCAACCAGAACACCGTATCCGTCATAGAGAGGCATAACAAACCCTTATTTAACTGAAAACAGGTTATCAAATCATGTACATTCAAGTTACACAACTATCCCCTAAAGCCTTTCACGATTTTATGTTTCATAACGGAGTACTCCGGCTCAAGCATCAACTCGTGATTATGAACAAATAGAAAGCCGATGAACGCTGCCTCAGATAAATTTTTTTATACCGGCACTGAAACTGAAATAACGGAACGTGCCACCGCTTTCATTATAGCTGAAGCTTACCGTGCCATTTCGGATCATGGCCGGTTCTCGCTGGTGCTTGCAGGCGGAAACTCGCCACGGTCGCTGTATCGGCAGCTTGCACAGGGAGTTGCAACCAGCAATGGGGAAATACGATGCATACCCTGGGAAAAAACATGGCTTTTCTGGGGAGATGAACGAAGCATGCCTGCCGACCATCAAGAGAGTAATTATCAGATGGCACGAGAAACGCTGCTTTCACAAATTTCTATTTCTGAAGAGCATGTTTTCAGAATGCCGGCAGAACAGGAGGATGGAAACATCGCTGCAAAAGAGTATGAAGAAACTATCCGCTCTTTTTTTATCGCAAGCGGTTCTCGGTCACAGCTGAATTTTCCGGTATTTGACCTTGTCATCCTCGGACTCGGTGATGATGGCCATACCGCTTCACTCTTTCCAGGCAATGCCGAATCACTTCAGGAAACAAAGCGATGGGTCGTTGCGGTCAACGAGCCGCTTGCCAAACCGCCAGGAAAGCGCTTGACTCTAACCCTGCCGGCAATCAACCATGCTCGGAACATTCTCTTTTTTTCTACCAGCAGAGATAAAGCAGGACTTGCACAACGAATATTTTCAACTGTTGAGAAAGAAGTGCCGGCAAGCCTCGTTGAACCTGTGAAGGGTAAAACGTTCTGGTTTTCCGTTCAACTGTAAATCCTGGCTGCTCTGTCGGGGCCATTGGAATGAATGGGATAGATCTCAGGTAACTTCCCTTGAACGGCATCCCTTATGGCGTCGATAATCGCCCATGAGTGTTCGACACTGTCCTGGCGAATAAAGTTCATCTGTTCCCCTGCGATGGCATCAAGCAGCAGACGATGATAAGGGGTCATACCTGCTTCGGTAAAGGATGTTTTGTAATCGAATTTCATATAAACGGGATCGGTAATAACCGCTTCACCCGGACGTTTCGCCCCGAACCTCAAGGCAATGGTCTCTTCAGGCTGGATGCACAGAATGACCTGATTAGCAATATAGCTGCAACTTGCAGCAGGCCCGAAATAGTTCTGAGGAGGACATTTGAAGGTTATGACTATTCTGGTTGCTGTTTCGGCAAGATTTTTGCCTGCCTTTACAAAAAAGGGAACATCTTTCCATCTCCAGTTGTCGAGATAAAATTTTACGGCGGCATAGGTCTCAACTGTTGAGTCTGAAGCAACGTTTTTTTCGGCACGATAGCCTTCATACTGGCCAAGAACAATTGAGTCTTCGGCATTGTCAGGTAAAAAAGGACGGATAGAGCGGAGTACCTTGGCTTTTTCGTCGCGCACCGAATCTGCAGAGAGATCAACCGGCGGCTCCATAGCAACGGCGGCAAGAAGCTGAAGAGCATGATTCTGCAGAATATCGCGAAGCAGTCCTGCTTCTTCATAGAAAGCGCCACGGTCACGGATGCCAAAATCCTCCGCTATGGTAATTTCAACATTGGCAATATAATTCCGGGTCCATAACGGCTCAACAATACCGTTGGAAAAACGGAAGACCATAATATTCTGTACCGGTTCCTTGCCGAGGTAGTGATCAATACGAAAAATCTGATCTTCTCTGAAAACCTCGCCGATGACGGCATTGAGTTCACGAGCTGTCTGCAGGTTTCTACCATAAGGTTTTTCAACAATGATTTTCCGCCATCCACTGCAGGACTCTTTTTTCCCTCCAAGCCCCGCTTGATTGAGGTTTCTGACAATAACCGGTGCAAGATCCGGCGGGGTTGCAAGATAAAAAAGAAGATGATCGCAAAGTCCCGCCTCAGACGAAACATTCATAACTTCTTTGTAAAGATTCTGATAACCCGCACTCTCCGTAAAATCGAGGTTGACATAGTACAGTCCGGAGCAGAACATTTTAAAACGCGCTTCATCGAAAATAGTATCCGTAGAGAGTGTCAAGAGTTTTTCAAATACTTGAGCGCGGAACTCCTCATGGGTAAGAACGGCCCGTCCGACACCGATAATCCGGTATTGAACAGGTAAATGTCCCCATTGGGTAAGCTCATAAAGTGAGGGATAGAGCTTACGGGCAGCCAGATCGCTGTTTGCTCCAAAAATGACGACGGTGAAATTATCCGATGTTTCATGCATTATTCTGTCCGATTATTGTTTTTCGGTAAAGGGGTGTCCCCCGAACTCGTAGCGCAATGCTGCAACAACCTTATCAGATAAATTGTCTTCGGAACGTGAACGATACCGACTGAAAAGAGAGGCCGCAATGACAGGAATTGATACCTCATGTTCAAGAGCAGCCTCAACCGTCCAGCGACCTTCTCCTGAATCGGCAATACGTCCGCTGAGATACTCAAGCTTTGGATCTTTATGAAAGGCACGAACCACAAGATCCATCAACCAGCCCCGAATAACTGAACCATGAGCCCACACCCGAGATACCTCTTCAAGATTGAACTCATGACCACTGGAGGCAAGCAGATCAAATCCTTCGCCGATGGCCTGCATCATACCGTATTCAACTCCGTTATGAACCATTTTAGCAAAGTGACCGGATCCTGATGTTCCCATGTAGCCATAACCGTTGTCCACACACAGATCTTTAAGCAATGGTTCGATAACGTCATAAGCACTTTTTTCACCACCTACCATAATACAGGCGCCTTGCCTGGCTCCTTCAAGGCCTCCGCTTGTTCCTGCATCAAGAAAAGAGATCCCCTTTTCACTGAGGCTTGCCGCCCTTCTTTCTGAATCGATATAGTGTGAATTTCCCCCGTCGACAATAATATCACCTTGCTGCAACAGCGGAACAAGCGTTTCGAGTGTCGTATCAACCGGTGCACCGGCGGGCACCATCAGCCATATAAGCCGGGGAGATGGCAGTGTGCCGGCAAGTTCCTGCAGGGAGGCTGAAGCAACACCCCCTTTTTCAGCCATAGAAGTAACGGCATGTTCAGAAAGATCGAAAACAACCAGATCGTGGCCGCATTCAAGAAGATGCTGAGCCATGTTGAACCCCATTTTTCCAAGACCTACAAATCCTATCTTCATGATGTACTGTCAGTATTATTAGAGGAAAGACGATCATCGCCTTATTTTCTTGATCATGCAAGACAACCACTTGCAACATTAACCATATTCTGGTATCGTTCGATCACGACACTGTTGATAGACGACCATGACTTCATCTCTGCAAAAGCGAGCCCATGAGTTTTCAGTTCCCGGCACTTGACTGAATTTTCAAACAATTCAACACATTTATCAAAAAAATCATCAACATCTCCTGATCGGGCAACAACTCCACCTCCAGATCGCTCAACAATATCCCTACAACCTCCTTCATCCGAAACCACCACAGGAAGACCCGATGCAAGAGCTTCAAGCACAACATTGCAAAATGCCTCTGTTATTGATGGAAAAAGAAAAATATCTCCACTTGCATAAGCGGCTGACAATTCAACTCCAGTAAGGTAGCCGGGAAATACCGCATCCGGCATTCTTCGCTTCATTTCCGCCTCCCTTGGTCCGGAACCGATCATAACAAATCGTACTCTGTCAGCATAGCCCATCTCCATAAAACGCTCGTAAACTTTTATGACAACCTCAATATCCTTGTAAAGCACAAAGCGTCCGGTATAGATAAACACTTTTCTGCCATCAGCATTCCATGCTGTACGAAGTTTTTGAGATCGCCGAGTTGGATCAAAAAGCTCCTTGTCGACCCCTCTCGACCAGATTTCAACATTTCTTATGTTCTGATCTTCAAGTTTCAGACGAACACTCTCATTAGGGGCAAAAACAATATCGCAGCAGTTATAAAACCAGGTAAGATATTTCCACAAAGACCTCTCAGCAAACTTGAGTCGGTAATACTTAAGGTAGGAGGGGAAATCCGTATGAAATGCGGAGGCTAGGGGAAGAGACTTGTGCTTTGCATAGTGGAGAAATTTTTTCCCAACAATATCAGGTGTTGAAATATGCACAATATCGGGGGCAAAGGCATCAAGCTGCCGCCCGGTTTCGGGTCGGAAAAAACCAAGCTTGTAATCAGGATACTGCGGTATCGGCACCGCGGGCATAGTATGAACCGTTAAACCGTCGTGATTATCCTTTGATGAAACATCAGGGGACCATACCGTCACCTGATGACCGTTTTTTCTGAATGAAGAAACCAGCTGAGAGATGGATTTTACTGCGCCGTCCTTATCTTTGACATAGGTCCCCGTGTATAAGGCAATCTTCATAAAAAGAGGAACATTTCCCCGTAAAAATCCATCATGACTGCCGAATTCAATTCACTGCCAAAGAGAGCTTGGCAACTTTGGGATGAACCAGTTTTTTATAATCCTCATAGGAAAGGCGCAGCAACTCATTATGTGCTCCGGCATTGAATGCTATTTCATCGTCAGCTTCGAGTTCTTCCGATACATAAACATCCATACCAAAAAGGTTACCAAACGGTGGCATGGCACCTATCTCACATTCAGGAAACAATCCTGCAAATTCTTTCTCTCCGGCAAGTTCAACGTCTCTTGTTTTTGTCAATTCACGTAACAGCTCAAAATCAAGTTGACGTGAAGCAGGCAAGATCACCATGGCCATTTTGCCGGCAATATTAACCATGACTGTTTTAGCAAGTTCTTTTCCGGGAACATGAGCAGCTGCAGCTATTTCCTGCGCGGTATAGGCAGCAGAATGACTGACGATAAAATACCTGACTGCATGGCTGTCAAGAAACTCCCTTAATCGACGAATAGGCATTGCAACCTCCATTTAGTTAAAACATTTCATTACAAAATGCAGGATATCACTCTGTGCCGCTATCAGAAACTCACGATAAAACCTTCTTTTTAATACGTTAAATTACAAATTCCGAAAACAATAGCCAATGATTTTCTGTTTTAAACATTTCTCTTTTCCCTTTCCACCCATAATTTCAGCACAGGAAGAGCCGCGAGATAGCCTGCATCCAAAATATCCGGCACCTGGTCAAAATCGATCAGATTAAATTGAGAGAGATCCGGCGAAATACATAAATCCACAGAGGATATCTGGATAGCTGTCGTATTGGTAATGGTACTGTAGAAGGCGTTCAACAGAAGTCCGATAATATTGTCAGGTTTCTTGAACGCATGGTGCGCAAGAAGATCAACACAAATCACCGATTCAGCTCCGCTCTCGATTAACGGTGAGACCGGAACATTTTCCATCAGCATTCCATCAACAAGCAGTGACCCTAAGTAGTCTACAGGCCGGAAAATACCGGGAATACAGCTGCTTGCCATGACGGCTTGGGCAACATCTCCTTCGGTAAAAACAACTTTTTTTCCTGTTCCGATATTCGTAGCAACCATTGAAAGAGGTATTGATGCATCTTCGATATTTTTATGGCCAAGCAGTTCGGTAACAATATCTCCAAATTTTTTATTGGACAAAAGACCATACTGAGATAGCACGAGGCCTGACAAATCAAGCCAATCGAGATCGAAAGCAATATCGCGTATCTCCTGCCAGCTTTTTCCGAAGGCGTAAAGGGCGGCAATAAAAGCCCCAATGCTGGTACCACTGACCATTGAAACAGAAATATGCAATTCACTCAATGCCCTGATCACTCCTACATGGGCCGCGCCAAGTACTGCTCCTCCCCCAAACGCAAGACCTGTTTTTTTCATACAAATAGTGAAAAAAATTAATGGAAAAAGGTGACGAGGCGCTTGAGAAAGTAAAACTTTCTGCTGCCGTAAGGGGGATAACGCAGATCAGGATCGGGATAAAGCGATCGTTTTAAAACACTTCTCTGAAAGGAAAAGGTATCAAAACCAGCTCTGCCATGATAAGCGCCGAATCCGCTGCTTCCGATTCCACCGAAAGGAAGCCGGTGAACAGATGCCTGGAAAAGCAGGTCGTTGATACATACTCCTCCGGATCGGGATTGACGCACGACTCTCTCCTGTACTGTCAGATCCGAAGAAAAAAGATAGATCGCAAGGGGTTTGCTTCCTCTACCGATACCTTCAAGCGCTTCCCCAAGATCTCTATAGGAAATAACCGGCAGCAAAGGGCCGAAAATCTCAGACTGCATAACCTCAGCTTCCAGAGTCACTCCTTGAAGAATTGTCGGCGCGATATAATAGTCATGCGGCTCGGTTATACATTCTCTCGACGGAGAAGAACGGGAAAGAAGTTTTTCAAGCCGATGAAAATGATATTTATTGACTATGCGGGGATAATCCGGACTTACCCTTGGGTCGTCACCGTAAAAATCGGCGATAGCATCCTGGATAGAAAGGAGCAGTTCACCCTCAACATTCTTGTGCACCATAACATAATCTGGAGCTATGCAGGTCTGCCCTGCATTTAAAAACTTGGCCCATACAATCCGGCGAGCTGCCACCGTGAGATCAACATTCTCGTCGACAATACAGGGACATTTTCCGCCAAGTTCGAGAGTCAATGGTGTCAGATGCCTTGCTGCGGCATGCATGACCTCACGACCGATCGACTGGCTTCCTGTAAAAAACAGATAGTCAAACCGATTTTCAAGCAGTGCCTTCGTTTCTTCAACTCCTCCCTCAAAGACGCTTATCGCGTTTCGGTCAAGATAGTGACCCAGCCCTTGGGCTATGACTTTTGCTGTGTGGGGAGCATGTTCCGATGGTTTGACTACAGCACAGTTACCTGCCGCGATTGCACTGATGAGCGGTGCAAGACAAAGGTTCAGGGGATAATTCCATGCGCCTATGATCAGTACAACACCATACGGTTCAGAAGTGTATGAACCCTTTGCCGGCTGATAGATCAGAGGAATGGAAACCTGATGGGGTTTCATCCACGATTTAAGATGTTTCAGGACGAAGTGGATCTCTCCGCGAAGATATCCTGTTTCAGTTAAAAAAGTCTCCGCCGGAGACTTCCTGAAATCTTCATACACTGCACCTGCAATATCCTGCTCGCGCTCGATAAGAAATGCCTCAAGTGCAAGCAGCTGCGCACACCTCCATGAAAAATCGCGGGTTATGCCTCGCTCAAAGGTCTCTCGCAAAACCGCTAACTCAGGAAAGTCCTGATCTTTCTGCATAAGAGGATGTAATGAAATGTCAGGCATGATTACCTGATGCAATGTAACGAAAAACCTCGTGCATCGCCTGCTTTTTGCCGAACACGATCAGTTCAGTACATTGCTTAAGAGTACAACCTTATTAAAACCTTATCCCCATACAAATGGAATGGCTCATGCTGCCGGAAACCTGGATCGCCCTTGCAACGTTAACGGCGCTCGAAATTGTTCTCGGCATCGACAACATTATCTTTCTTTCGATTATTGTAGGACGGCTGCCAAAAAAGCAGCAACAGAAAGGCCGGATTATTGGCTTAGGACTCGCCATGATGACCAGAATCGCGCTTCTGCTCTCGATAACCTGGGTTATGGGACTTACAGCTACTCTGTTTACCATGTTCAGTCATCCTATTTCTGGCCGCGACCTGATCCTGATTTCAGGAGGGCTTTTTTTGATTGCAAAAAGCACCCAGGAAATCCATCAGAGTCTTGAAGGAACAGAACAGACAATGAAAAGCGGCTCAGCCGGCAATTTTGCCTTCACTATGCTGCAGATTGCCGTACTTGATATTGTTTTTTCACTTGACTCGGTCATTACTGCTGTCGGACTTGCTAACAGAGTCGAGGTGATGATCTTCGCCATTGTCATTGCAATCTTCGTCATGATGCTTGCGTCCAAAACCATCAGTGATTTTGTTGATGAGCACCCGACCATTAAAATGCTTGCCTTGAGTTTTCTTATTCTTGTCGGGGTTACCCTGTTTGCCGAAAGTGCAGGTTATGAAATACCAAGGGGGTACATTTATTTTGCCATGGCATTTTCCGTGTCGGTTGAAGTACTGAATATCCGTATGCGTGCAAAAACAGCTAACCCGCTGCATCTTCATAACACCCTGCCTGTCGATGAAGATAACATCTGAGACATGACATCATTTCAGGTCAACACCAGACGCTCCATAAGAATGGCCGCTGATACGGAGGCATTCAATGATTCAACGCTGACTTTTTTTCCTCCATGCGGTATCCTGACAAGCTGGTCGGTAAGCGCTCTAACGGGTTTACTGACGCCGTTCGCTTCGTTACCGATCACCAGTACCTGCTTTTCGGGCCATGCACTGAATTCCCTGAAATCTTTTCCATCAAGCGATGCCGAAAGAATGGAATAGCCGATTTTCTGAAGTCTCAGAAGTTCCTGATCAAGGTGCTCCACACCGTAATGGTGCAGTCCATAAATGCTCCCTGCGCAGGAGCGAACTGCTTTTGGATTGTACCTGTCGGCTGTTCCTGCGCTGCAGATCATTGACTCGGCACCGAACCATACCGCGGTTCTGAGTATCGTTCCCACATTGCCTGGATCCTGGACATCATCAAGCGCAACAAGAAATGATTTTGCCGGCATGTCGCTACCGGTTTCAGCGGCATGCTCTGTTCGTCTCTGCTGACGGAAAACTCCAAAAATCCCTTGCGGGGTCGAAGTGCCGGAAAGCTGAGCGCACTCCCTGTCGCTTATAGAAAAGAGTTTTTCCTTATACTTTGCGACAAAACCATCACTCTCCGTCTCGCCAACCCTGAAAAGCAGCGCCACAAGCATCTCCTCATCGGGCAGGTTCTGGCAGAGTTCCCGGACTGTGCGGAGACCTTCTGCCATAAAAAGACTTTCTGCATCCCTGAATTTTTTCTGATGCAGTTTTATATACTGTTTGATCTTTGCCTTGCTTAACACAGGTATTTCAAGCGAGCTCATGAATGCGCTCCCGGTTTATTGAGCTTTGAAAACACCGCTTTCGGATCATGAGAAAAATCCGCTGGCATAGCACCGGTTCCCTTAGAAAGCGCAGCACTGTCAAGCTCAACGGAGAAACCACTGTCCGCACTCTCCGACTCCTCATCTGCGACATTCATACATCGCCGGATATAGTCATCGAAACTCTCCCTATCCATGGAATGTCCCTCAAGGACACACGGCTGTTTCCCGTCACTTTCGACTGCTTTTGAGTTACCAGTGGTCATGAGGGTAATTTTAAGGATTACCTCCTCGCGGGAAACATCACCAAAACCGACTTTTTTCACAAGCCGGTCGAAAGAGGCTTCATCAATTTTTTCGATCATCTGGAGCAACCCCCCAAGCCCACCATACATCTCGGCATGAACCCTGATGGCCTCTTCAATTGATGCCGTGACTGGCAATACCGGTTCTTCTCTGCCTGCAGAGTGCTCTAAGGAGGGCTTCTGAGAACTCCATTGAGTACGATTCACAGCCTTTCCGCCAAGAAACTCCTCATCAACACCATATTCCTTGAGGCGCTCCTGCATAATATCGGTTTTCTTCTCTTTTGCGCGCCGCATCGACACTGAGTCAATATCGCTACGTTCCGTCAAAAGAAGCCTTACGACAAAAAGAATTCCTGCAAGAGCGGCTCCAATGATAAAGCAGAGAAGAATCAGCTCAAGCTTAAGACCAAGCAGTGTCACGACCAGCACTTCAGCTGCTATAAGCCCGCTCAAAAGAACCAGCAGAAGTTTCAGAAAAAAACGTTCATTCATAAATTCGGATTTCGCTCAAGATTAATGTCGATTAAACATTTTCACAATCTTTCTGATCGGCTGGATTTTTTAATACCCCCTTATAATGTGCCACTATTATTCAATTATCGTACAAAAATGTGCCATTTTAATGCAAAAACTGAATAATAATGGATGATTAGAGCACTGAGGAGTAAATCCGGTGGAACGACTTGCTATATTTCGCGTTTATAAACATCCCGGCAGTGACTTATACTCAAAAGGCAAATCTCTGTCTCCTGGTGCAAACCGACTTTTGAGGAGAGGATGCGATTCAGGATCATTGACAACACACGAACCAAACGGCGCAACGGTTGAGTTACGAGGAAAAGCTCACCAAAGGAAATACTAATTAATGGATATACAGGAACACTTTGTTGAACTGATTGCACCTGCCGGTGATATGACCTCTTTGCAAACCGCACTGAATGCGGGGGCGGATGCCGTTTATTTTGGAGCCGAGGGGTATAATATGCGCGCTGGAAGCAGCAACTTTATCATTGCGGATTTCCCAGTCCTGAAATCGCTCTGCACTGAGTTCAACGCCAAAAGCTACCTTGCGCTGAACACCATTGTCTATGATGGTGAACTGAAAAAAATGACGCAGACCGTTGCCGCAGCCCAGAAAGCAGGATTCGATGCTGTGATATGCTCGGACATGGCGGTCGTTGAAGCCTGCCGTAAAGCTGGTATGCCGTTTCATATTTCAACACAGGCTTCGGTCAGCAACTACAGTTCAGTCAAGTTCTTTGCCAATCTCGGGGCAAAAATGATTGTGCTGGCCCGGGAACTCTCCCTTGAACAGGTTCGCCATATTACCGGAAAAATAAAAGCTGACGGGCTTGACGTGCGCATTGAATGCTTTGTTCATGGGGCGATGTGCGTCGCTGTTTCGGGGCGATGCTTCATGTCGCAGGATGTTTTCGGACGTTCGGCAAACCGCGGGCAGTGCGTTCAGCCCTGTCGCCGGCAATATATCATTACCGATCCGGAGGAGAACGAGGAGCTTGAGATCGGTAATGATTATGTAATGAGTCCGAAAGACCTCTGCACTATTGAATTTCTTGACGTTCTCATTGATGCAGGAATCAGTGGCTTCAAGATTGAAGGAAGAAGCCGCAGCCCTGAATATGTCAATACCGTCACGGCGGCTTATCGCACAGCTATCGACTTCTGTCAAGGGCATCGTCAAGATCCGGGATTCCGGACACAGTACAATACACTGACCAATAGACTTAAAAAAGAGCTTGTCCTTGTCTATAACCGTGGATTTTCTGAAGGATTTTATTTCGGAAAACCTCTTGAAGCCTGGACAAGGGAGTATGGGTCAATGGCAGAAGAAAAGAAAATCTTTATCGGAGACGTCAAGAAATATTACCCGAAAGCAGAGGTTGCTGAAATCCTTATCTGTGCACGAGGTCTCAAAAGCGGCGACAAGCTCTCTATTCTGGGAGCTAAAACAGGAGTTTTCACCGTGATTGCTGAGGATTTTTATGCAAACGATCTGCCTGCCAATACTGCTGTTAAAGGTGATAACGTCACCATCAAGTGTACAAAGGTCAGAAAAAACGACAAGGTTTATGTGCTTGAAAAAAGGGTATGAAAAGAAACGGATAAACAAAATACTCCTTTTTCTTCCATAATGGTTTTGTGTACCTTTCAGGGAAAGGAGTGTGGTGCGATGATATACAAAGTCATTACAAAAGCTGAGTTCAAAAGATTTATTGGTTCGCTTGTGCGGGATAACAGCTCTTTCGGGCCGCACCAGGTTGGTTCTGACTGCAAAGGAAATGCAGTCTACCAGTTTCTGCCGGTAACATCGCTTGAGGATATTGCTTTCGACTACAGCGCGACGGCATCATCGGCCAAACATTTTTTTCTTCCTTTCCGCGAGGAGTTGTCGCGTTTTGTCTTTCACGATGAAGATTGGGAGCAGCAGATATCATACGATTCAAGCCCAATTGTTCTTATAGGCCTGAGGCCATGTGATATCAGCGCACTGAACATTCTTGACGATGTTCTGCTCAACGGTCACTTCCCTTCCCCATATTATCTCGCAAAACGCAAGAACACCTTTGTCGTAGGCATGGATCATCTCCCGCTGCCCGACTGTTTCTGCAAGTCCATGAACCATCATATCGTCTCAACCGGGTTCAATCTTTTCTGTTCTGATATCGGCGAAGAGTACTACCTCTCGATCAACTCATCGAAAGCTTTCAATTTTCTCAAGGAGTTTGATACCCGAGATCCCCTTGACGAAGACAACTGGAAACTCGTTGAACGGCGAAAACTTATCTCAAACAGTTTTGTTGCTGAAATTGACGTCACCGGTCTTCCGAGCATTCTTGATATTGAATTTGACTCACCCGTCTGGGAAAAATGGGGCAACAAATGCCTTAACTGCGGGAGCTGCGCAATGGTTTGTCCAACATGCTACTGTTACTCAGTTGAGGAGTCGTTTGAAACAAATCTGAAAAGCGCTGTCCGCCAGAAAAGACTTTACTCGTGCAACCTTGTTGATTTTGCTGAAGTTGCCGGAGGACACAATTTCCGTCCAAAAAACGGCGACCGCCTTAAGTACCGTTATTACCATCAGCACAGAGGATTTGCCGAAAATGCCAACCAGCAGATCTGTGTGGGCTGCAACCGATGCGGAAGGGCATGCCTTTCCGGGATAAATCCAAAAGATGTGATTAACGATCTGCGAATGGATGGTGGGAGAGGTCTGGTTGCAGCAAATGGAAGCGCTCTTTGGCGCAAACAGCTGCTGCAACTTAACCCGTGATTTATTGTTAATCTGCGATACAACGAACAGATAAGCCATCTACTTTTTCTTCACTGCTGTGGACAACAGTTGGCAAGTGATGGTTTATCACTCTGTACCATGCGGTTGTGATTGAGTATTCCGAATTGGACCAGAAATAGGCACTTTCTCCTATAAAGTTGAAATTTCCATCTATTCCTCTCATGCCACTTGGCACCGCGCCAAAATTACTGCTATTATCCCCTCCAACATTTGGACTTTGCCATTGTGATACTCCGTTGAATTTCATTTTTCCACCAGCAATTGTTTCTCCACCCAACGTATTTATTACTGTTGTCCATTCTTTATCGGTCGGGATATGCCAGCCTAACGGAGCAAGACCGCGGGGATCATGAACAGCATACCAGTTGTACAATTTACCATATTTTATTCCATGAACCGGATCATTATTATAATAACACCAGACTCCCTCTCCATTAGCGCCAGCATCATTCCACTCTTCATTTGTTTTTGCCTGGCGGATAAGATCTCCATTTCGGTATTTGGTGACATTAAGGTTTTCCTGCATCCAAACCTGGCTGCCAATGGTTACAGTTTTATGAGTGTTTCTTTCTATATCTTCAACTTTTTCGGCTTGGATATTAGACAGAGAAGTCATCAGTGATAGTACAAGTATCAGTAATCCATACAATACATTGTGATTGTGCTTCATAGATTGATTTTTTGCTTCTCGTTGAGGCTTCATAGCAGTAATATTTTGATTAATGTTGTGATTTCGGTCTTTCTTGAAATATTTCTTTCTACAAGAAAGATATTACAGAGAACCTTAAAGAATTATGAAGGCATGCTTAAAAAACCACTAAAATTATCAATTTGATCTTGCCTTGAAGTAACAACGGAATCTTTTCCGGCTCTTGGAGGAGTAGGGAACAATAATATTTTTATAAGAAGTTTCTTTTAAAGAAGGCAAACTTTACCTGCAGGCTGAAAAGAGTTATCCTTTCAAGAGAGCTTTAGTTTTTTTGGGGTTCTGAAATCACCCCAACCTACATATAAGCAACTCTATGTATTGCTGTGTACTATGTTTTTCGATTTTTTTTACTATAAAATATATCAGCTCATTTCCGTTATTTATGAGATAAAATACTTTTAATATAGCGCACAGAGATAACGTTTTGATAATTAATTTTTTTTATACATCCCATTTGAATAAATAGAGTTGCCGTATAATCATCCGTATAATTATTACAAGAAGAAGAGCATAATCATAACAGATTCAGAATGGAGAAAGAGTTATGCCTGACAAACGTTTCGTCATCCGCCGGCAGGAGATAAACCGGGAAGATTTTACCTCATCAATTCCTGATTTCAATCGCCGTTCGGAGATCATGAAAACCGACACGGGGTATAAATGTACTATCACCAATATTGTCCGTCTCACGGAACAGGAAAAACTTTTTCAGCTCCGCATTCTCGACAATCGGGCACGGGATATTTTCAGGTTCAAGCCCGGTCAGTTTCTCATGCTTGAACTTCCAGGTTACGGGGAGGTTCCGATCTCAATTTCAAGCTCAAACAGCAACCATGAGTTTCTGGAACTCTGTATCCGAAAAGCGGGTCATGTCACTTCCGCACTTTTCAATGTGGGTGAGGGAGCGCATGTTGCCATTAGAGGGCCATTCGGATCAGCATTTCCCATGGATGAAATGTCAGGAAACAATATTCTTCTTATTGCGGGAGGTCTCGGCTTTGCTCCGCTGCGCGCTCCGCTATACTGGATTAACGAGCATCGGCAGAGGTTCCTGAACGTTCATGTGCTTTACGGTGTAAAAGAGCCTTCGCAGTTGCTTTTCGCCTATCAATTCGACGAATGGGAGTTGATCAACCATATCACTCTGCATACTATTGTCGAACACCCTTCTGCAGAGTGGAAAGGAAAAAGCGGAATAATCACCGATCTCTTCACTGATATTTCCATTGATCCTGAAAATACCTATGCTGTTGTCTGCGGACCACCGGTCATGTTTAAATTTGTCTGCCGCTATCTGGACAAGATCGGGATTCCCATGAATCGTATGTTCGTCTCTCTGGAGCGAAGGATGCACTGCGGGATGGGAAAATGCTGCCGCTGCATGGTTGGATCAACCTTTACCTGTGTTACCGGCCCGGTCTTCGATTACTGGTCGGTCATGAATCTCAAGGAAGCCATATAGATTAATCAGTATGAAGTACCAAGGTTTTAGTTTTAACAAGCTGAAAATCGCGTCTTTCGACTTTACCTGCTGCGAAGGATGTCAATTGCAGCTTGCCAACAGGGAATCAAGCCTTACGGACTTTTTTGAGCTGCTCGATATCAGAAATTTCAGGGAGATATCTTCTGAACAGCACAACGATTACGATATTGCACTTATAGAGGGAAGCGTCAGCCGGCAAGATGAGGTGGAGCGGCTTGAGGCAATACGACGTCAGGCAACAACCCTTGTGGCATTCGGGACCTGCGCATGTTTTGGTGGCGTCAACAGCCTGAAAAACAAATTTCCACTCAAGGAATCGGTAACTGAAGTCTATCCGTGCATGTTGATTGAAACCAGCCCGATAAGAAAGATCAGCGAGATTGTCAAGGTTGACCTCTTCATTCCTGGTTGTCCTGTCAACAAAGAAGAGGTGGAGCGCATTGTGGTAAGCCTGGTTACCGGCTCGCTGGTATTCCTCCCGAAATATCCTGTATGCGTTGAATGCAAGGCTCAGATCAACACCTGCCTGTTTGAGCTTGGCGAAATCTGTCTTGGCCCGATCACCCGTGCCGGGTGCAATTCGGTATGCACAACAGGAAAAACTCCCTGTCTTGGATGCCGCGGCCCGGCAGAGGAGATCAATATGGCGGCCTTCCTTGCACTGGTAACAGAGAGAGGGCTCAGCCAGGACGACCTGCGAGAAAAAATGGCTTTTTATAACGCATTCGAAGGATTCACCAATTATGAAGCGTGACTTTACCATAGCTATCCATCACTTGCCGAGAGTTGAAGGGCACGCAGACATCACCATCACCGTCAAGAATGGCAAGCTGCTGGATGCCCGATGGGCTGTTGTTGAAACACCGAGGTTTTTTGAGGTGATGGTGAAAGGTATGAGTGCCGAGAGAGTTCCTTTTTTAACATCGAGAATCTGTGGAATCTGCTCCATCAGTCACGCCCTTGCCAGTATCAGAGCACTGGAAAGGGCAATGAACATTGATCCCCCTGATGCCGCAGAAAAAATAAGGCTCCTTGCCATGCACGGCGAAACCCTTCAAAGCCATGCACTTCATCTCTTTTTTCTTATTGCTCCGGATTTTGCCGCTGCAGCAAGCATCCTGCCTCTCATCAACTCCCACCCTGATGTTATCAAGGCGGGACTGCTGCTCAAGGAACTCGGCAACGAGATCAGCACAGTCACAACTGGACGCTGCACCCACCCTGTCAGTCTTGTGGTCGGAGGGCTCAGCAAGGCACCCGACCAACAGCAACTCATAAAACTTCGCGACATGATCCGGGAGAGGAAACCGGCACTTGAGACGGCATATTCTTTTTTCCGGACAATTGCCATTCCTGATTTTAAACGAGAAACTGAATTTATCTCTCTCTCTAATGGATCGAGCTATCCATCAATCGGCGGTCGCCTCGTCTCGACAGACGGTGTTAACCGTGATGAGAATGAGTATCTCGCCATGACCAACGAGTACACCAGGGATTATTCCACCTCAAAATACACCAGACTAAGCCGTGCATCATCAGTTGCCGGTGCATTGGCACGATTCAACAACAACTATCAGCTGCTTCATCCGAAAGCGAAAGAGGCGGCTGCAAGCTTCGGCCTCCAGCCGGTCTGTCACAACCCGTTCATGAACAACATTGCCCAGCTTATTGAGTGTGTTCATATTCTTGAGGATGCCGAAGAGCTGATCAATACCCTGCTTGACATGGAGATCGGCGAGATAAAACGCCCTTACACCCCGAAAGCCGGTTCAGCAACCGGCGCAGTTGAAGCACCACGAGGAATTCTCTATCATCATCTGGAAACCAATGCTGAGGGAAAAGTGGTTCATGCGGACTGTATCATTCCGACAACACAGAATAACGCTAACATCCATGATGATCTACGGGAGCTGGCTGAACAAGCTTTAAAGGAAGGGAAAAACGACAGGGAGATCGAAAAGCTCTGCGAAATGCTGGTGAGATCCTACGACCCCTGTATTTCATGCTCGGTGCACTGAGGAAAACGGGATAAAAGCAGGAAAGCGGGAGTGCTTTCCTGCCTCTCAACTCAGAGAATCTCGACAAGCTCAATCTCGAACGTCAGATCCTGGCCGGCAAGCGGATGATTGGCATCAAGCGTTACTGCTGTATCACTCATATCGACAACCATCACAATAGCCTGCTGGTCATCGGCAAGACCCACCTGAAGCTGTTGACCGATTTCAAGTTCCATATCAGCAGGAAACCGCTCCCTGTCTACGTCTGTTACCAACTCTGCGCTATGAATACCATAAGCCTCTTCGGCTGGAATAACGGAAACCTTGATTTCACCAAGGGCCATATCAAGTACGGCAACATCAAACCCCGGTATAACCTGCCCGTCCCCTATCGTAAACTCCAACGGCTCACGGTCAGCCGATGTATCGAATACTGTACCATCGTCAAGCGTTCCGGTATAATGAACTTTTACTGTATCCCCTTTTTTGGCTTGAGCCATGCTTGCCTCCCTGTTTTTCTGATCAAAACTATTACATACTACAACCCTGATCACTATAGACTCCCGCCATCAACAGGAACCGGTAATAATCAGAATAAGCAGCGAAGCTATGGAAAAAACAAGAAAAAACACATTTTTTTATACTTTATCAGCGACTCTGATCTGTTCCATTTCCATGGTAACTTTCGGCATCCATCCGGGATAATTGTTCCTTATGAACTCAATCAACTGCTCACGCACCAGACAACGCAACTCCCAGAGTTCCGAGGAGTTCGCCGCACTGACAAGCGCACGCATTTCTACCGATTTCTCACTGGTATTGGTCACATGCATCTTTACAACCTTCCTGTCCCATAGCGGTGTTGAAGAGACTATCCGCTCAAGCTCATGGCGAAGCGTATCGGGTTGAATTGTATAATCCATGTACAGAAACACCGTACCAAGAAGCTCTGCAGAGATACGGGTCCAATTCTGGAAGGGACGGTCAATAAACCAGGTTATGGGTACAATCAATCGACGCTTATCCCAGAGTTGAACAACAACGTAGGTCAGAGTAATTTCCTCAATTCTTCCCGTCTCATTCTCAACGACAACAACATCATCAATACTGATCGGCTGAGTTATAGCAATCTGGATACCCGCTATAAGAGTTGTAAGACTTTTCTGGGCTGCAAAACCAAGTATAACACCGGCAATGCCTGCCGAAGCAAGAATACTCAACCCTACCTGACGAACAGTATCAAAGGTCATCAAAACACCCGAGACCGCAATGATAACAAGGATCATGTTGAGGATCTTGCGGACTAGACTGACATGGGTGGCAATTTTCCTTGCCGCCTCGTTTTCCCTGACTTTCGGTGAATAGTGCTGTAAAATAAACTGTTCAAACAACAGAAACAGCCGCATCATGAACCATACGATCCCTATAATTGCACTGATAAGGAGTGTATGTTTAAGAAACTCTTTTACCTCTGGAATAACCGGTACATAATGAAGCAGAAGGGTTAGAACGATGATGGAAACCAGCAGCCTGAACGGCCAAACCATAAGTTCATAGCAGACGCCAGTTTCTTTGATTGTGGTACGGATAACCCTTATTACTACCTTAAACAGTGAATTTGCCGCCACAAAAAAAAGAATGGCAGAGAGAACAATAATTGCCGGTATCAGGTAAGTACCCTGAGGGAAACTCCACAATGAAAGAAAACTTTCCATTCGCGTTCCGCTATAAACTGGCCATGGATAGTATTGACCAAGATTTCTGATTTCCTATCCCCGCAGCCGATTAAATTCACTTCGTGAGCGGCTGACGCAATCCTCAATAGCCATACCGCCAAAATAGTTGCCGGTCAGCAGCAGATTCTTTTCCTTCTTCAACAACGTATTGGTTTTTTCCAGCCACTGATGATGACCAACCTGGAGCGTAGGTACTGTATTGAGCTTAGAAACCGTATGCTCTATTTTCGACATGCCGATTCCAAGCACCTCGGTTATACGGCTTCGTTTCGTTTTGTCGTCAAGACCGGGTTTGAAATGGAAAACAAAGCCACGATAGTTGTCGTCGGGTACCGTATCACGGGAGACCACCGAAAAGAACACATCGTTTGGTGCAATAAGTGCAGCAACCGGTTTCATTGAAATATTCTCCTTGCGAACAATGACTCCAAGTGAATCGACATCCGCCGCCTTAAGACGAGCGAGATGGTTTGCCATATCGGGATTGATCTCCTGCAGGAGCTTTGAGGAAACCATTGATGGAGTCGCCAAAACGAGGGTTTTTGCTGAATACTCTCCACCATCTGCAGTTCTTATCTCATACAAGCCATCGACATAGCGAACTGAACCCACATCCTGGTTCGTAAAAACGTTCAGACCGCTCCTTGCAGAAATAGCCCGTGCAACGCTCTGCAAGCCATTTTTGAAGGTATAGTTCTTCAGTACATCCTTTCTTTTTTCCCTGCTTTTAAACATCATCTCAGCAGGAAAATCATCGGTCACCTGTGAAGGGACTGCGTTGAAAAAATGGCCAACTACCTCTCGGTAGTTCCGTTCTCCTACAATTTTCGAGTAATAGGACTTGACGCTCAGCCCCTCTTTTTTAAGCTTGAAAAGGTTCGGAACAGAAACAAGCAGTTCGAGAATGTTGAGTTGAGAAACAATAGATTTGATTTTCCCATTCATAAACAGGGTGAAAGGCACTTTGGCACGAGGGATAATGGTATCCTTTATACCGATTGTCTCGATGATCTCCAGGAGATTCTGATATGAACTGTAACAGGTATGCGCTCCCATTTCCAGCCAGAATTTTTTGCCGTTTGCACTGTAGGGAGGAGATGCAAAGGAGCCGCCGATAGTATCGTTTTTTTCAAGTATTGTGGTTTTCATGCCAGCCTGCACACAATAAAAAGCAAGGCTGAGGCCGCTAATACCACCGCCGACAACAACAACATCGTTTTGCATCATAACATGAAAAAGATTTTCAGTAATACGTTCAAAAAAACAAGACTTGCCAAAACACAAGGAAAAAGCCCTCTATGCCTGGCAAAATCAAAAACTTCTGGTGCAATTTAGCGAAATCAGGGAAGAACCCATCTGAAAAAAATTAACAACTGAAACCTCATTTGCGAATGACTTTTTCGTCTTCCAGATAGTTCTGCGAATAGCGTACATAATTTTCAGGCGACTCTTCAATATTGCGACGCTCATCCTCGGTAATCGGCCTCATAACCTTGGCGGGTACTCCGGCAACCAGCATACCTGAAGGTACCGTAAAACCCTGCCTTACCAGTGATCCAGCCGCAACAATCGAATAAGGTTCGACAACACAGTCGTCCAGCAGTACCGCGCCCATGCCGATCAATACATAATCCTTTACCGTACAGGCATGCAGCACCGCGCCATGACCTATAGTCACACAGTTGCCAATGGTCAGAGGACCGGTATCGTGCGTAACATGCAGAGTGGCATTATCCTGCACACTTGTTTTCTCCCCGATACGGATTGGACAAACATCACCCCGAACGACCGCATTGAACCAGATACTTGAATATGCCCCAATGTGCACATCGCCAATAACATACGTGCCGTCCGTCATAAAAACTGTTTCATGCAGCTGCGGCCATACTCCTTTGTAAGGCATCACTTTTCCCATAGGATAAAATCTATAAGTTTTAAAAAAAGTAAAATAGCAAATCCTTTGTCGATCAGTCAGTTTGTCATTGTTCTGTGACACTGATTTCCTGAATAAAAACATTTTTTTATACTGGCTGGATTCTTTAAATTAGAAGTAGAATGTAGTTAACCCTAAAACAAGTGGCCATGAGCAAATTATCAGGAGTTTTTACCGGAGGAGCTGAGGCTTACGGAAGATTTGTGGAAGTTTTCATTGATGGGCACTGGTGGGTTGTAGGAGATGCTCTTGAAAATATCGGAAAAACGACGAAGCGTTTACTGAATATCGCCTATCCTTTTCTGAATGGTGGTTCAGGGTTACGAGGTTCTTCTCCTGAGGTTTCAGGATACGCCAAGCCCTGTAAGGAGATTGAGCAACGATTCAAAGATTAAGGCTGTACGACTTTTTGATCTTCAATGGTAATGTCCATGGATTTGTAAGAAATTATAAACGAGGCTATTCGCCTCGTTTTTTTATTGCCCGGTCTGCTTCTTGCCATTCCCCTTCACCCGCTCTTTTGTCATACAATATTTTCTATAAATTGTACATTGAAGGAGTAGTTTAGCCTACCCCAGCGTAAGAGACAACACTCCAAAACTTTACCTTTTCAGCATCGGTATGAAAGCAATTCTGAGCTGCAGCAAATTGAAAAAGATCTACAACAAACGAGAAGTTGTAAAAAGCTCATCGATCGAGGTGAAACAAGGTGAAATCGTAGGACTTCTTGGGCCGAACGGAGCTGGAAAGACCACAACGTTTTATATGATTGTGGGCTTGGTTCGACCAAACGGGGGAGATGTCTTTCTGGATTCAACAAACATTACTCGCTTTCCCATGTACAAGCGGGCACGCCTTGGTATTGGTTATCTCCCCCAGGAAGCTTCAGTGTTCCGCAACTTGACGGTAGAGGAAAACATCCTGAGTGTGCTGGAATTCACCTCCCTTTCAAAAGCAGAAAGGAAGGAGAAAACAAATATGATGCTGGAAGATCTCAACATTGCAGGGATTCGAAAAAGCATGGGCTATGCCCTCTCAGGTGGTGAACGCAGGCGTACAGAAATAGCACGAGCATTGTCGCTTAACCCAAAATTTATCCTGCTTGATGAACCATTTGCCGGAGTTGACCCCATTGCCGTTGAAGATATTCAGCAGATCGTTGAAGGGCTTGCCAAACGCGGCATCGGTGTACTCATAACCGACCATAATGTGCATGAAACCCTCTCTATTACCAACCATGCCTACCTGCTTTTCGATGGCAGCATCTTCATGCATGGAAGCCCTGAAGAAATAGCTTCCAACCCAGAGGTAAGGAAAATGTATCTCGGCGAAAAATTTACGCTTGACAGATATTAGTGCACGAGTATATGTTTTATGTATGCAACTTTCTATCGTCCTTTCAGTGTTTTATATATGAAGAGAGAGAGTTAATTATGAGTTTGCTCTTTATTGTATACGACGACATCAAACTGAATTGCCGGAGTCAATGCTACAATGAATATTCTGCTGATCTACCCTGAATTTCCTGATACCTTCTGGAGTTTCAAGCATGCCCTGAAGTTTGTAAACAAGAAAGCATCGCTGCCTCCGCTCGGACTTTTAACCGTAGCATCAATGCTTCCTGAAAGCTGGGAAAAAAAGCTGATCGACCTTAATGTATCCATCTTGACAGCGAAGGAGATTGCATGGGCCGACATGGCTTTTATCAGCGCCATGGCAGTACAGCAGGAATCGGCAAGAAAGATCATTGACCTGTGCAACAAGGCCGGCCTGACGGTGGTTGCCGGAGGCCCACTCTTTACTTCAGAACCTGAAGCCTTCCCTACTGTTGATCATTTTGTCCTCAACGAAGCTGAGCTTACCCTGCAGCCTTTTCTTGAAGATTTGAAGAATGGAACTCCAAAAAAAATCTACACCTCGGAACTCTTTCCGGATATTACCCTTACACCTGTACCGCAATGGCATCTGCTTGACATAAAAAAGTATGTCGCTATGGCAGTTCAGTTTTCAAGAGGCTGTCCTTACCGCTGCGATTTCTGCAATGTAACGGCACTTTTCGGCCATAAAATCCGCACGAAAAAAAGCGCCCAGATTATTGAAGAGCTTGACGGGATAAAACGACTGGGTTGGCGGGACAGCATCTTTTTCGTTGACGATAACTTTATTGCCCACAAAAGTTACCTTAAAAAAGAACTTCTTCCACAACTGATCGAATGGCAACATAACAACAAATCAACCACCAAATTTTTTACTGAATGTTCGATCAACTTGGCTGATGATAGTGAACTGATGTCGCTGATGGTACAAGCCGGATTTACCCAGGTTTTTATCGGCATTGAAACTCCTGATAACACCGCACTTGAAGCTTGCGGCAAAGAGCACAACACATCAAGAGACATGCTTGGTAACATAAAAAAAATTCAGCAGGCAGGCATGGAGGTTCAGGGAGGGTTTATTGTCGGTTTTGACAGCGACACTCCATCGATTTTCCAGAAGCAGGTTGAATTCATCCAGAAAAGCGGTATCGTCACCGCCATGGTCGGTATCCTTCAGGCTCTGCCCGGCACAAAGCTCTATGAACGTATGCAAAAAGAGGGGCGGCTGCTGCATAACTCAAGCGGAGATAATGCCGACAGCAACACCAATATTATACCGAAAATGGATATGGAAATTCTGCGTAAGGGATATACTGACATGATGACTCAGCTCTATGCTCCGAAACAGTATTATAACAGAATCCGAACACTCCTCAGTGAGTACCAAACTCCTGCATTCAAAGGAGGCTTTCGTATCGGTCACCTCATGGCTTTTGCCCGATCAACAGTAGTGCTCGGTGTCGTAGGCAGGGAACGTTTTCAATACTGGAAAATGCTGACATGGACCTTTTTCAACCGCCAGAAGGCGTTACCGCATGCTGTAACGCTTGCTATTTATGGCCACCATTTCCGCAAGGTGTGCAAGTTGCATCTCAAGGAGGCGAGAAAGGCATAACATCAATGATAATTTCTGATTTCATGATGGTAGTCCGGAAAAGTATAGAGTCCGTTAACCTGCATCCAATAACCATTGGTCGTGCCATTGTTCCAAGGGGTGCTCAAGCCTATACGCAGATAGATTTCGGCTTGCGAACGAATAAAGTCGTTCAATGTTTTCAGCTCTTTCAGGTTATGGCAACTCTCTGCAAAACCATTAAGACCAAAGTCAGTTAAGGGCATAAATTTAAACGCACGATCGGAATTATCTACAAAATTTAACTTTATCTTCCCAGGATGGTATGCACTCTCAACAATTTCAACACTGCCTGGTTGGGTTTTTATTGTTATTATTGATCTATCTACGGCATGACTCACAGGAATGTACTTTTGATTTTGCACTAATTCAATCTGAAACCCCTTTTCTACGGTATCAAATAATCCTGCCTCTAACGCAAGTTTAAAATCCGAAGAACTACATGTGCCAAAATTGCTGAGCTTTTTGTAAAACATATCTTCGTAATGTGGAGCTATAAGATTTTGAACCGGAGTAAATTCTCCACTTAGAATCACACCGGGAAAAATGTTGAATCTTTTGCATTCTGAAGTCGTAAGGTACGGCACCAACCGAATGCATGTACCGGTCATCAAATCGATTCCTGCCGTAGAAACAACCTGCTGATGAGTTAAGCCCGTGAGATCGGTAACAATAATATTCTGCATATCTCTCCCTTGGATAACAAAAAAGTTTATTGGACAGAGCAACTAAGAACAAAAGTAATATTATTTTTCACTTCAATATTACGAATAATAAAATTTATTTCCCAATAAAAATCCACCTATATTACGTTTATTTTGATCTGTTTTATCAGATAGATCTTCTGCTCCCACTTCAGGCTTGCGGTTTGCTGACCGTGATCAGTTGCGTATCTTCATGACATAGCCAGTATTTTATAAACCCCAGTGAGACCATGATAGCTGAACACTTGCTTTTTCACTCTGACGGTGGATTTATCCGCATACCCATCTGGGGACACATCCCGCTGAGCGGAGCGATGAAACAGATTCTTTCCCACCCTACGTTTCTGCGTCTTAAGGGAATACGGCAGCTCTCCTTCTCACAGCAGGTCTACCCTGGAGCTACTCATACGCGGTTTGAGCACTCGATAGGGGTTTATCATCTTATGAAGCTCATTCTGCAGAGGATGCTGACAAACCCTTTAGCCCTCAGTCTTCAGAATGACAACTTTCAATTTGATGACCATAACTGCAGGGTATTGCTATCGTCATGCCTGCTGCACGATATCGGTCACTTTCCCCATGCCCATATTATTGAGGAACAGATTCCCCTGTACGGGAGCGAACCGGTATTTCTGCATCATGAGGAACTCTGCCGGCACTTTATTTATGAGAAAAATCCAGGGGTTGCAACCATAGCTGAAATCCTGCAGGAAGAGTGGAAAGTATCGCCCGAATCGGTCATAAGCCTTATCACCGGAAGTTCAGGGAACCGGTTTGGAAAACTTATCAGCGGTACGCTTGACCCTGATAAAATGGACTATCTCATGCGCGACGCTCACCACTGCAACATTCCTTATGGAAGCATCGATATTGAACGGCTGATTGAGTCATTTGTGCCCGATCCGCAGCGTGAACGGTTTGCCATAACAGAAAAAGGCATTGCACCGCTTGAAAGCCTGCTCTTTGCAAAATACATGATGATGCGCAATGTCTACTGGCATCATACCAGCAGGGCTCTTTCGGCTATGCTTCGACGACTTCTACAGGATATTGCCAGTGAAGAACTTCTGTCACCTGACGCCATGCGTGAACTTTTTTACGGCAATGCCGATGATCGGGTGCTGCATGAGCTGAAAAACCTTATGCCGGAAAAAGATCATCCCCTTGGAGCCCTTCTGGAGGATATCCTCATGCGCAGGGTTTACAAAAGGGCAATAACTGTGCAACCCTACCTCGATGATTCTGCCCAGGCTGATGATCGCTGGTTCATCTATAATGCTGACAGCAAGATGCGCCGAGTAAAGGAGGTGGAGATTTGTAACTTTCTCAACAAACGTTACCATCTCGGCCTTCATGGTCATGAGGTGCTGATTGACCCGCCCTCGAAAAAAGATATTTTTGATTATGCAGATCTGAAAGAGCTCAGGGTCTATCCTACCCGTTCCGAACACATCCACTATAACCTGCAGCTTGAGTCAGAATACATTCGGTTTGATGATCTGAACGAATCGGTTTTCAGATCAGACTTTATTCTGGCCTTTGAACGCTACACCAAGAAGTTCAGACTCCTCTGCCATCAGGATCTGGTAGAGCGCATAGTCGAGTGCCGCGAAGAGATTATGAGTATGTTAAAGGGTTAAAAATCTTATATTCTTTGAAAACAAAACCTCATCGCACTATGGAACAACAGGATAAGTTTTACAAGGGGCTTTTTTTCGGAGCAGCGCTTGGCGCGGCTGTAGGGACTATCATGGGATTGCTGTTTGCTCCGCATAAAGGAATTGAAACCCAGCAGATTATTTCCGGCAAGGTAAAACTTGCAATCGACAAAGCCACGGAATTATACGAAAACAATGAGCACGATGATGCCTACAGCAATGATGCAAAACAACGCTCTCAGGATATCATTGACAACGCTCGTGACGAAGCCAAAAAAATTCTCAACGAAGCGAACAGCATTATCAGGGACATCAAGGGATATCCTAAAACTCAGGAAAACTGAGAGATGCTGACATACTTCAGAGCCGACCCAGCAGGATGTGGCACAAAAAGTCATGCTGTTCTTCTGTTGCATGCTTTTCCACTCTCTGCCGCCATGTGGCAGCTCCAGATTGAACCCCTTGTGCATAAAGGCATGACGGTTATAGCTCCGAACGCTTATGGCATTGAAGGCTCAGAAGCAAAAGAGAGCTGGACCTTTACCGATTATGCCCATGAGCTGGCATTGCTTCTTGAATCACTGGACATTGAAAAAGCAACGATTGTCGGCCTTTCGATGGGTGGCTATCAGGCATTTGAATTCTACCGAGTCTACCCAGAAAAAACAGCATCTCTGGTGCTTTGCGATACAAGAGCAGAAGGTGATACGCCCGAAGCCCGATTGGCGCGCGAAGAGTTCATCGGTGCAATAGAAACTGGTGGATCACAGGAAGCGATACGGCGTATGATACCAAATTATTTTACCCCGGCAACGTACACCACGAGAACGGGACTGGTCGCACAAGCCGAGAGTATGATCAGAGCGCAGCCGGCAGGTGTCATCACCGCAGCAATGCGGGCCATCATGATGCGTTCCGATGCAACTTCTCTTCTTGCAACCATTTCCTGCCCTGTCCTGGTTCTTAACGGGGCTGAAGACAAACTCACTACTCCTGACACGGCAAGAAGCATAAGTTCCAGAATCCCGGGTTCACAGCTCCGGCTGCTTGCTGACGCTGGACATATCTCAAATATGGAGCAGCCCGAGGTTTTCAACCTTGCACTGCTTGACCATATCGAACAAGTCCGACTTAGCTGAACGAAAAGGCACCTGAACTATCGGACTTCCAAGCCGTCAATAATTTCAAAAAAATTCGGAAAAGAAACACCGACCACCTTGATATCGGTAATATCGAGTTCGATCCCCACTGCCTTGCTGGCAATGGCAAAGCTCATGGCAATGCGGTGATCATCAAAGCTGTCGATTACTACCGTTCCTGATGGTATTCTCATGCGGCCCTTGACAATGAAGCCGTCCGGATACTCTTCACAATCAAAGCCAAGGCGCTGAAGATTGACCACAAGGGCATCGATCCGGTCACTCTCCTTGGTTCTCAGCTCGGAGGCGTTATGGAGTTCAAACTGGCCGGATGCAAACGCTGAAAGCACGGCAAGCATTGGTATTTCATCAATAATAAAAGAAACCAGCTGCGGATCGCTGATCTGAAGAGGTTCAATCCCTGCAATGTTCCGGACAAGAATATCTCCAATGGATTCCCCGCCGATCACCCGCTGGTTTTCAATTGTTATACCAGCCCCGGCAGCAGAAAGAATAGCAAGATATGCTGCTCTTGTAGGGTTGAGACAGACATCCCTGATCAGGATTTCAGAACCGCGGGCCAGCAGGCCAAGCGAGACAATAAAACATGCTGCGGAAGGGTCGGCGGGAATATAAAAGGGTTTTGCGGCAAGACGTTTTCTTCCTGGCACGACAATGATCCGATCGCCCTCATGCATTATGGTTTCAAGATCGAGCATCACTTCGGTATGATCACGCGAACGCACCGTTTCGATAATCCTGGTTTCGCCATCAGCATGAAGGGCGGCAAAGGCCACCAGTGACTTCACCTGCGCTGAGGGTACAGGAAGCCTGTACTCGACAGGTTTAAGCTCTTTGGTGCCTTGTATCCTGATCGGTGCGGTTCCTGAGTCTGAAAGCTCCACAGCTGCCCCCATCTGACGCAAGGGATCAGCAACCCTTTTCATTGGCCGCTTCATCAGCGAACTATCACCTATCAGTTCACTTGCAAATGGCTGAGCGGCAAGAATACCGGCAAACATTCGCATGGTGCTACCTGAATTGTTGCACATCAACGGAGCGGAAGGCTCATGAAAACTCCATAATCCTTTTGATTCTATGACTACTTTTCGAATACGACGACCGGACGCAGCTTCCTCTTCCTGCTGTATGATCGTAATGCCGGCTTCCTTTAACACACTGAGGGTTGACTGATTATCAAATCCTCCGGAAAAATTCGTGATCTCTGTTGTTCCTTCCGACAATGCGCCAATAAGCGCTGCACGATGGGAGATCGACTTGTCTGGCGGCAACGCTGTAACTTCACCCTTGAACACTCTCATGAGTCAATAGATTGGTGTTTACAAAAAAAAAGCAACTCCCGTTTAGGAGCTGCCTTGCATAACTGTTACGATCAGAATGATCATGAATTGCGTTCTTCATTTGCCCGCTGGGCTCTACGTCTGCTTCTCGAACGCTTTAAACGACCATCAATCGAAGGTTTAACAAAGTATGCGTTTGCACGAAACTCCTTTAAAACTCCTGCCCGCTCATACTTTTTCTTGAAGCGTTTCAGCATTTTATCGATTGATTCATTATCATTTATCTGCACACTAACCAATGTAATTCACCCCCTTTTAAAAGATCAACGTCTTAGTTTTAATTTAATAATATCGGTAAGGCTCTCTGAATTTTTTTCTTTGGAGGAATTCAGCTGCACATTTTCGAGAAGCTGTTTTCTGCCGCTTTTACAAAATTCCACAATAATAACGAAAGCTCCACTGCCTGTTGCCTGTTTTTCCCTGACCACCCCAACCTCACCAAGCGCCTTATGATAGAGTGCATCACCTTTAGCGTAAATACCATGGGGTGAATACACCTGACAATCTTCGGCTTTCAACTCTTCTGGACTGACTTCCCTGTCAATCTGTATCTGCCACTCCTTGAGCAAGAAAACCTGATTGCACTGCGAACAGCGAATCCAGTACTGGTTTTCAGCTGCAGGAGGTATATCGCTTACACCATTCTTCCCGTCTTTATGCTTTTTAACCGGAACTGCCGTCAGAAAATCATCGTCCTTCGGTTTATCACTTGGTATCCATTCGCCAACAAACGTCTTGTCGGTAATCTGACCGCATCCTTCACAGAAGCAAGCCTTGATCTTACCATCTAAAATAAACTGCCTTTTTCTGGACTCTACCTTCATATCATATTGCTGGTGGTTAACCCGCTCATCAATCGTCGGGATATTCTCTGTTTTATCAATGATTACAAGGGTCAGGAAGCACCTTGCCTGACATTATTTCCAGCTTCACTGCGCAATATAGTGCATCGCACCTTAAAAAAAAGCGGAATGTTCAGAGGTGCTTAATTAAGTAAATCCCTCAAAAAAAACAACCAGATAATTTTGCAGCACTCACTTATGAGTCAACGCATCAATAAGATCTGATTTAGTAAGGAGTTGGAGCCTTCCGTCAGAAAGACTGATCAATACCCCTGATGCACTTTGCTGTAACTTGTCAGATAATTCAGAAATAGTTGCATCTGGTTGGCACACAGAAAAAGGCTGCTCCATGAACCCGACAACCTTTGAATTCATCGCTTCATCATTTTCAATAAGAATAGAAAGAATCTTGTTTTCGCTGATACTGCCGATCGGAGCGTTATATGAAACAATGGGAAGCTGGGAAACATCGTTCTGCTTCATCATTTCGAAGACTTCAGCAAGGGTATTTTCAGGATATGCAAAAATCAGATCCCTGCGAACTTTCAACTGCAGGATATCTTCTGCAGTAATCTGCTCAAGAGCTGACTTCGCTTTGCGGTAAAAGCCCCGCTTCCGCATCCATTCATCACTGTACATTTTGCTCAGATAATAGCCCCCGAAATCATTCATCACAACGACAATACAATCGTCCTCACGATACTCCTTTCCAGCCTGAAGCGCTGCAGACATAGCCGCACCGGAGGCGCCACCGGTAAAGACAGCTTCTGCCCTCAAAAGTTCTCTCCCACAGTTAAAGGCATCATAATCGCTTACCTGGATAACATCATCGATAACGGATGGATCCCAGAAGGCCGATGCCTGGCGTGAACCTATTTCCTCAAGTTCTGTAAAAACTGGAGTGCCCGGTTTTCCATCGTGCAATAGGCCTGCGTATATAGAACCCTGTGACTCAACACCTATAATGCTGATCCCGGGATTTCTCTCTTTCAGAAAACGGCCAAGACCGGTAGCCATCGCACCTGAGAACATCGGTACAAAAACATGGGTAACCTTGCCCTCTGTCTGGTGAAAAATTTCGCTGCCGGTAGCTTCACTGTGGACCTTTACACTTACCGGGTTATCATACATACCGGCATAAAAGGCATTGGGAATACTTTTAACCAGGCTTTCCGCTACATTCATGCAACTGCGCGGTTCCCCGGGCAAAGCATCTGAAGGAGTAATAACCAGTTCAGCACCAATAGCCCTGAGCACCTCCTGCTTCTCCCGCGATATTTTATCAGGTGCAGCAAGAAGAAGCTTGTAGCCTCGTCTTACCCCGGCCATAGCCAGAGCAATCCCGCTGTTTCCGCATGTCCAGTCCACAAGAGTCATTCCCGGATAAATCTGCTTGCGCTCTTCAGCATCTGTAATGAGGGCTGATGCCACACGGTAATAGTGGGAACAAGCAGGGTTGAGGTACTCAAGCTTAGCCATAACCTTTGGCCGAATATGGCGGGCCATCTGTTTGACAAGAACCAGCGGTGTTTCTGCTGCCAGCCCGAATATATCGTGGTTCGACATGATAGTAGCTGAAAAATGGATTAACGTGATAACAAGTCCTTATAACCTTCAAAGAAAATATACATTAATTGCTCAATTCACGATAGCGAAGGAATAAGCGGCTTTCGGGTTTGAAAATCAGAAACAAAATATGTTTTTTTACTGAAAGTTCCGGAATCAGGGAAAACTGGCCTTGTAACCACAAAACGGCATGCGCTTTATGGACCAATACAAACCGGACTTTTCTACGAGAGAAATGCCTGCCGAAACCATGACAGAGGCTTTTGTTTCCCTTGAACACTTAACCAGAAATATAAGCCTTATCCGTGAAAAGATAGCTGGTAAGGCACGTATCATGGGCATTGTTAAAGCAAATGCTTACGGCCATAATGTCCATAGAGTTGCTGAAACACTGGAAGCAACGGGCATCGAAGATTTTGGCGTAGCAAACATCCATGAAGCCATTGAACTTAAAACTGGCGGTGTCCTGAAAAAATCTGCAAGGATTCTTGCTTTTTCTTCACCGCTACCCTCTCATATTGAATTTTTTCTGAAATACGGCATCGATATGACGCTCTGCGATACCAGGACACTTCAGATTGCAAATGAGATTGCTGCAAGCCACGGCAAAACGCTTGCCATACAGGTTAAAGTCGACACTGGCATGGGACGACTCGGTGTTACCCCTGAAACAGCTATGGAGATGTGCAGAACAATCGACCAGTCACCATACCTTGAGCTTAAGGGTATCTATACCCACTTTGCCGACAGCACATCAACCGATGGCTTCACAGAAAAACAACTTGCTGTATTTAAGACGCTTACCAAAGAATATGAACATGCATCAAGACAAACAGTCTGCAAACATGCTGCCAACAGCGGGGCACTCCTTTCGCTGCAGGATTCCTGGCTTGATATGGTTCGTCCCGGCATCCTTCTTTACGGTTATCATCCCGCAAAGAACACCCCTTGTCGTCTTGATGTACAACCGGTCATGCAGTTTGAGGCAACAGTGATGTTTATCAAAACGGTAGCTGCAGGAACCACAATCAGCTATAACCGAACCTGGGCCGCACCTGGGCCACGACATATTGCAACCATTGCCGCAGGGTATGCGGATGGCTATTTTCGGACTCTGTCTGGTCGCGCAACCGTCATGATCAACGGCAAAACTTACCAACAGGTCGGCACAGTCACGATGGATCAAATCATGGTTGACCTCGGCACACAACATAATGTCAAAATTGGAGATAAAGCTGTTCTTTTTGGATGGATCGGAACTTCAGCTGAAGAACTTGCCGACATTGCCGGCACCATCAGCTACGAAACACTTTGTTCGGTTTCTTCCAGGGTAAAGCGTGTTTTTGTATAGAACGAGTTAAACCTGAATATTATGAATTTCCTTGAAAAACTGGCTATCAAACTCAGCCTTACCAAAGCTGAAATATATATGGTCTCGATTCTTCTGGGATTTCTTGTGCTTGGGGTTATTTTGAAGAACAGCAATTCGGTGGAGAATGCAGACCTCCTTGTTAAAAAGGCGGAGAGAGCCCGATATCGAGAAGCAGAAGTCGACAGCCTTATACAGATTGCAGCCGTTGAACAGGAGACGGTCAAAAAGGATGTAGAGCAGGAGGTTGCTGCTGAAGAAAAGGAGAAGCACCTCTCATTGGGGAAAAAAGTATTTGCCGGAACAATCTCTTTCAATAAAGCCAGCAGTCTGCAGTTACAGAAAATTCCGGGAATCGGGCCTGTTATGGCTGGTCGCCTGATTGCCTTAAGAACGGAAAAAGGCGGCAAAGTGGAACAATTTCAGGACTTTCTTGAAGTCAAAGGGATCAGCGAAAAAAAGCTTGAAGTCCTAAAACAACATTTCACTCTGGAGTAATGAGCAACAATCAGATAGCATGCTCCATCAACACAACGGAATGCACTGTTGTCCGGCTTACAACATCTGGAAGCACCGGATACAGCCTGAGCACCTGTAAAACCTTTCAATCAGGCCTCGGGGAGCTTGCTTCTGGAAAAAGGAAGCGTATCCTGAACAAACTTGAGCGACACCTTAAAGAGTGGCCAAAAGAGGATATTGCTCTCTGTGTTGAACCAGGAAACTATTTACCTCTTCCGGCGTACTTTCCTGCAGAGGCAAGCCCTGAAGAGTGTAAAGAGTACAGTGCTATCGAAGCCGGATTCTTTTTAACGCAACCTGAACAATACCGTTGCGAGAATACCAGGTATAGCGACAATACCGACGGCGAATTGCTAAAAAAACATCTGTTGCTTTTCTATCCTGAAGAACAGTGCAGAACAGTTTCGGAGTTCTTTTCAACCAATCATCGGATAGTGTTCAGTGGTTCTCCGCAACTGCCTATGCTTTACCTCTCGAGGCTCACCGAAGAACCGCAAGTTATCCTTGAACTTGAAAACAATTATGTACTCCTGAGCATATCAAGAAACGGGCGAATTGATTATTTTTCGTTCCATCAGGTAAAAAACAGAGAAGAGAGGGAATATTTCGCCATAAAGGAACTTGTAGACAACCCTGTCTGTCGGGAAACAAGCGTACAGGTTACCGGCACCATGGCCGATACAATGATCGTGGCACTGATCGGAAAAGAAACCTCAATCGCTCTAAAAACATTCGGTATTCCCCCATCAATATCGATCAGTAATCCGCACAACTTCTCCATCTCTTCAGTTTCAGCAGTAAAAGCCATCAGCACGGCACTGATGGCTCTTGCGGAAAATGATGGGACTACAACTTTTTCGCGATGACAACTTCGGCAATCTGGACAGCATTGGTTGCAGCGCCTTTGCGCAGGTTGTCGGCAACAATCCACATGTTCAGAGTTTGGGGATGCCAGTAGTCGCGGCGAATCCTTCCTACAAAAACCTCATCACGTTCATAAGAGGTGAGCGGCATGGGATAGATGCGGGCTGAAGGATCGTCCTGCAGGATTATCCCCGATGAGCGACTGAGAAGCTCACGCACCTCATCAATATCAAAATCCTCTGCAAGCTCTATATTAAGAGACTCTCCATGTCCGCCATAGACAGGGATTCGTACCGTTGTAGGCGAAATGCTTATTGAGTCATCACCCATAATCTTTCGGGTCTCATTGACCATCTTCATCTCTTCCTTGGTATAGCCGTTCTCGGTGAACATATCAATCTGCGGCACGGCGTTGAATGCTATCTGGTGAAAGTGGGTAAACTCATCCTGCTTTTCACCGGCAAGCTCGCTTTCAAGGGCATCGCGTCCAACCTTTCCTTTCCCTGTAACCGACTGATAGGTGGATACCACCACTCTCTTGACGCCATACCGGTCATGAAGCGGTTTGAGCACCACAACCATCTGAATGGTTGAACAGTTGGGGTTGGCAATAATGGGTTCAGGAGTACCGTCTCCTTTAAAAATATCTCCGGGATTAACCTCTGGCACCACAAGAGGCACATCAGGATCCATGCGAAATGCCGATGAATTGTCGATGACAACCGCACCTTCCGATGCGGCGACAGCAGCCCACTCTTTACTTGCTGTAGCACCTGCTGAAAAAAGCGCAATATCGACTCCACGAAAAGCTTCTTTAGAGGGAACCTGGATAATAAACTCCCGCCCCATGAACTGCACAACCTGACCGGCACTTCTGGGTGAAGCAAGCGGAACAATGTCGCTTACAGGAAAATTTCTTTCTTCCAGAACCTTGAGCATGGTGCGTCCAACCAAACCGGTTGCACCAAACACCGCTACTCGACAGCCAACATCCGAGTTACTCATAACCTATTGTATATTTATTGCTTAGTAATTTAATTCAAGTCTATTTGAATGGTCATTGAGGTATTCCACACCATCATGGATTGTTCCCTCCCTTGCATATCCTTCACACTCCTGGCGATATGCAAGAAGAATATCGATAACCTGCTCCCCACAATCCTCGCGTACCAGTTTATTGCGTACCCGAGAGACCATCGGAAGGCCTTTCAGATAGGTTGCATAATGACGACGCATTTCAAGCGTTCCATACTTTTCACCCTTGTACTGGATTGAAAGCTTTAAATGCTCCACAGCGGCCTCTATCCTTTCCCTGAAATCCGGCAAAGGCATCGGTTTGCCTGTTTTCACCAACTGCTTTGCACGTTCAAAGATAAAAGGATTTCCTATTGCTCCCCTGCCGATCATCACTCCATCCGCCCCGGTCTGCTCAAACATGGCAACGGCATCTTCGGGTGTCCATATATCACCGTTGGCAATGATGGGTATACGTGCATGCTCTTTCACTTCACGGATCCAGTTCCAGTCCGCTTTCCCTTTATACATTTCACTTCTCGTACGTCCATGCACGGCAAGTGCCTGGATGCCGACATCCTCAAGTCGATGCATGACATCAACGATATTGATAGACTCCCGATCCCAGCCTATTCTTGTTTTGGCAGTCACCGGAATACTTACCGCACGAACAACTGCTTCCGCAATTTGTGCCATTTTTTCAGGTTCCCTGAGCAATGCCGCGCCAGCACCCTTGCCGGCAACTTTTTTTGTGGGACATCCGAAATTAATATCAAGGTAATCAGGACTATACTCTTCAGCTATCACAGCGGCCTCAATCATCGAGTCGACACTACTACCGAAAATCTGTATGGCAAGTGGTCTTTCGATAACGTCTGCCGTCAGTTTGCGCACTGATTTTTCAATACCCCTGCGCAGAGCTTCGGCACTGATAAACTCGGTATAGACAATGTCCGCCCCATGCCGCTTGCACAGCTGCCTAAACGCCCTATCTGTCACATCTTCCATGGGCGCAAGCATAACAGGACGGTCAATATCAATGGTTCCGATTTTCATACCTATTCGTTAATTACCTCGACAGGTCGTGCCATCAGCTCCTTAACCTGCGCATGAATCTTTGCATAGAGCAAAGGATCTTCACGCAAAGCCTTTTTGACGGTTTCCCGTCCCTGACCAAGTTTGTCCTGACCATAACTGAACCAAGAGCCAGCTTTTTTTACAACACCAAACTCAACACCGAGATCTATCAGTTCTCCAATCGCCGATATCCCTTCTCCGTAAAGTATATCAAACTCAGCTGATCTGAATGGAGGCGCGACCTTGTTTTTAACAACCTTCACCCTGGTACGGTTTCCGGTACTCTCCTCACCATCCTTGATCTGCGCAATTTTACGGATATCAAGACGCACAGAGGAATAAAATTTCAGGGCCTTCCCTCCAGTAGTTGTTTCGGGGCTGCCGTACATGACCCCGATTTTATCGCGAAGCTGGTTAATAAAAATACAGACACAGCTTGATTTGGAAATAGCTCCGGTCAGCTTGCGCAGGGCCTGACTCATAAGCCTTGCCTGCAGACCCATGACACTGTCACCCATTTCACCTTCAAGCTCAGCCTGAGGCACCAGAGCCGCGACAGAATCAACCACCACCACATCAATGGCTCCACTCCTGACAAGCGTTTCAACTATAGAGAGTGCCTGTTCACCGGATTCCGGCTGACTGATAAGCAGTGCATTGATATCAACACCGAGTTTTCGGGCGTAAGAAGGATCGAAAGCATGTTCGGCATCCACAATTGCCGCAATACCTCCCTCTTTCTGCGCTTCAGCAATAACATGCAAGGCAAGAGTTGTTTTTCCCGATGATTCGGGTCCGTAGATTTCGGTTACACGGCCACGAGGCAGTCCACCAACTCCAAGTGCAAAATCAAGCGCCATCGACCCGGTTGAAATGGAGAGAACCTTCATACCCGCCGAATCATCGCCCATGCGCATGATAGCGCCCTTGCCGAACTGTTTTTCGAGAGCTTCGACGGCAATATTCAGTTGTTTAAGTTTTGCCGGATCAACTTCGATTACCTTTTTGTCAATTTTTTGAGTATCCATAGAACAACGGTGATAAAATTGGAGAAAGAGAGAACTTTCAGGTTATAATGGTCTTAAGTGTTTCGGAAAGATCCCGGTAACTCAAGCTTAATTCCTGCACTGACCTGGTATTGCTGTATGCAAGCAGCCTCGATGAAATACGTATACTTTCCAGACTGATAAATGAGGGAGTGTTCGACAGCATCGACCAAAGTTCGCCACCAAAACCGGCAAGCAAGCCAATGCCATAGGGGACCATAAATGAATGTCTGACACTGCTGCCTGCAAGATTCCCAATCCGTGCGAAAAGCGCACGGAACGACAGGTTATGACCCACAACAACATAACGCTCTCCGGAACATCCCTTTTCCCATGCTGCAATATGAGCATCAACCACATCGAGGAGATCGACAAAACCTGTGCTTCCAGAAGGAAAGAGCGGCAACTTGCCCTGATAGATCAATCTCAACACATCATTCGATGAGCTGACCGAAGCAGGATTTTTCCGGTCCACACCAATCACGACACCGGGATTGACCATGACAACATCAAGTCCCTCAGCAACTCCTCGTAATCCCTCGAGCTCAGCAAGATGCTTGGACTCCATGTACCCATTCCTGCGCTGCCACTCCTGAAAAGAGGTTGACTCACTGGCAGGTGTACCGTCCTCAGTGGCTCCAATAGCGGCAATGGAACTGGTCACGACGAGCTTCCGGACATTGTTGAAAAGGCAGGCATTGACAACGTTTCTTGTTCCAAGAACATTGGTATCATAGAGCTCATTACGAAATTTCCTTGTATAGGAAATCAGTCCGGCACAATGAAACACCGTGTCCACTCCCTTGAAGGCTTCCATGAGCGCAAGGGAATCAAGAAGATCGGCACGAACAATACCAACAGGCAACCCCTCAAGAAAAGAAGTATCCGAACTCTTCCGCACCATCACCCTGCAACTGATCTCTCCGGAAAATTTTGAAAGCAGGGCAAGAACGAGCTGGGACCCTATATATCCTGTTGCCCCGGTTATAAGAATTGATGTTTTGGGCATTAAACGCTGAATATTTCCGCTTTTTTCCGCTTAGTCGGTAGAAAAGATAACATATACCTGTAATGTGGTAACGTATAAAAGACGTTAAAGTTTCACTGTTTACAAAAATAAGAATTAAAACTACATTGCATTCAATTCCTGTCATCAGCATTAGAAAAATAATTCAGTAATGTCAAAACAAAAATCTCTGCATCTTCCGACATCTTCTTCCGATGCTTCGGTCCACCAAGATAAACTGGCAAATGGATTAAAGATCGTCACCGATGCAGTGCCTTATGTCCAAAGCGTTACCCTCGGTATTCAGATTGATGCAGGCTCGCGTGATGATCCCGAAGAGAACCAGGGATTGGCGCATTTTATTGAACATGCCCTCTTTAAAGGTACAGGAAAACGATCATACATCGACATTGCGAGAAATATCGAAAAAAATGGTGGCTACCTTGATGCTTTCACCACCAAAGAGCAAACATGCATCTATCTCCGCTGCCTTGCGGAACACCTTGAATCATCCTTTGACCTGCTTTCGGATCTTGTTTGCGACCCGGTTTTCCCCCCTGAGGAGATCGAAAAAGAAAAAGAGGTAGTCATTGAGGAGATCAGCAGCGTCAACGACACTCCTGAAGAACTTATTTTTGACGAGTTTGATCTGCGCTCGTTTCCCCTTCACCCTCTTGGAACACCGATCCTTGGAACTGAAGAAAGCGTCGGAAATTTTACGGATGAGACGTTGAAAAACTTCATGCGGCAACACTATGTCCCGCAAAAAATGCTGCTCACTGCTACTGGAAAAGTCAATCACGATGAAATCATGCGGCTTAGCGAACGATTTCTCGGCAAACTCAGAGAACCAACAGGCATCCAGTATGTTCGCCAGCCTTTCCTTCAAGAAGATTATACTCCTTTTGAACTGACTCTGAAAAAACGGGTCTGCCAGGCGCAGATTGTACTCGGCACGGCTATAGACCGGCATGATCCTCTCTTTTACAGCCTGATGGTTCTGAACTCAATGCTCGGTAATGGCATGAGTTCCCTGCTTAATCTTGAACTTCGTGAAAAGAGGGGCCTCGCTTATAATGTCTATTCATCAATCACTTTTTACGATGATCTGACCACGCTGAACATTTATGCCGGCACCGACAGCAACAAGACGAAGGTAACTCTTGAACTGATCAAGGAGCTGCTCCAGGGCGACTCACTGAAAAGTCCTGATCGGGAAGAAGTACAAGCGGCAAAGACGAAACTACTCGGCTCACATATCATGGGAATGGAAAAAATGACTCGCCGAATGTCTCAGATGGCATCCGATATTTCCTATTTCGGCAGATATATTGAGCCAGAAGAAAAAACAGCTGCTATCGAGGCTGTCACGGCTGATGGTATTGCCGAAGCTGCCATGCGCTTGGTGCATAATGCACCGTATTCAACACTGGTGTATAAACCGGGTCGGTAAGCGAAATGCCTGAGAAGGGCTGTTTTAAAACAGAGGATTAATTCGTATCTTCTTAACTTTTAATTTTTCACACTCACTAATTAACCAGAGAGAGACTTGCAAAAGAATATCAAGAACGTCAGCGAAACCGAACAGGAACTCGAAATTATTCTTTCCGCGGAAGAGTTCGGTACCGAATATAACCAGGAACTTGAAGAAGCCAAGAGAAGCATACAGATCAAGGGATTCAGAAAAGGACACGCCCCTGCAAGTTTGATAAAAAAACTGGCTGGACCATCAATAGAGGCAACAATAGCCGAAAAAATGGCCTCAAAATATTTTGGGGAAATTGCTGAAGCCGAAAATATTAAACCGGCAAGCCGCGCACAGTTAATCAATGTCAACTTTGAGCCCGAACAGCTTACTCTTCGGCTCTCTTATGAGATCCATCCTGCATTCGAACTGAAAGATTTCAGCGATTATTCTTTCACCAAGGCCCGCTATCCTGTCACAGATAAGGACGTTGAGCATGAGATCAATATGATTCTCAAAAGTCGAGGCACTTTGATCAGCGTCGATGAAGCCGCATTATCAACTGACACTGTCATCGGCAACGTATACAAGCTTGATGAAGCCGGCGAACCTTTAGAAGAAGAGAAAACTGAGAACCATCATTTCACCCTCGAGTACCTGCCCGAAGAGAACCCTTTCCGTAAAGCGCTTACAGGTAAAAAAGCAGGAGAGGTGGTCGATATTGAAAACGATCAGAAAGATTCAACAGCAGAACCGTCCAGATACCGCGTTAACATCAGCGAGATCAAACGGCTTGAGTTACCGGAACTTACTGATGATCTGGTCAAAGAGATCACCGGAGATCGATTTGAATCAGTGGCGGATTTCACTGCGGACGTACACATCCAGATTGAACAGCACTTTTTGTTAAAATCCGAGGAAGATTTGCTTGAATCCATTTCAGCAAAACTGATTGATGAAAATCCGGTACCTACTCCGGAATCGATGGTGGCATCCTTTTCGAAAATGCTTGTTGAAAATGCCAAACGCCAAATGGGCGGACGTTTCCCGAAAGGCTTTGACGAAGAGCAGTTCAGCCAATCGATGAGACCTAATGCGATTCGACATGCACAGTGGCTGCTCATAAGCAAGAAAATAGCTGAACTCGATAATCTTGAAGTATCGGACGATGACATCAAAGCTTATGCAGAGAAAGAAGCGGATAAAAACGGGGCGGGGAATGCAGAAGATCTTCTGAACACTTATATGTCTTCTGAATTCAGGGATTACATCACTGATACTATTCTTAAAGATAAAATCTACGATCTTATCAAGTCTACGGTTACCATCACTGAAGAAGAGAGACCAATTCCTCTTCATAAGGCCTGACAATAATTATGTCATTATAAAAAAAAGCAGGCGTGTGAAACATCACTCCTGCTTTTTTTTTACTCGTCAACCATCAAACACCACACGTTAAAACCCCTCTCTCATCAGGTATAAATCAGTGCTGTGGCAGCTGCAGAGTGGCGGTCATGAGCAATAGAGATCCTACCGCCATATCCATCCCCTGTCAGACAAGCTTAATCGTCATTGAAAGATCAAGAGCCCGGACACTATGGGTCAATTCTCCGATAGAAATAAAATCAACACCGGCTTCAGCTACCTCCTTCACATTGTGCATACCGATATTGCCTGAAGCTTCGAGCAGCACGCTGCTGCAGGTGGCCTTGACATAGACAACAGCCTCCTTTATAAGATCTGGCGTAAAGTTATCCAGAAGGATAATATCCGGCAAACAGACCAGAGACCTGCTCAACTCGTCCATGGAACGTACTTCGGTTTCGATTTTCACATCAAGATGTTTTTTTTCACGGTATTTCTGTGCGCGTCGTATTGCCTGGGCAATACCCCCAGAGGCATCAATATGGTTGTCCTTGATAAGAATCATATCGAACAAGCCAAAACGATGGTTCACCCCTCCGCCTATCTTTACCGCCTCTTTATCAAAATAGCGCAGACCAGGAGCCGTCTTCCGTGTATCAAGAATTTTTGCCTGTGTATGCCTCACCTTATCGACGTAAGCCCTGGTTCGAGTAGCTATGCCTGACATGCGCTGCATAAAATTAAGCGCAGTACGCTCACCAATAAGCAGAGGGGCAAGTTTTCCTTTTAATTCAAGAATAATATCACCACTGCATACCGCTTCTCCATCCCTGTGATGAAGCAGAATTGAAAGATCAGGATCGCAGGCAGCAAAAACCTGCACAGCAACATCAACACCGCCGACAATACCGTCCTCCTTGGCTTTGATTACAGCGCTGCCTTCCTGAAAAGACTCAATAGTTGCCAGCGTCGTAATATCACCTGTATAACGATCCTCCTCTATAGCAAGCATAATAGCCCTTGCACGGCACCCCTCGTAAAAATCGTTACGAGCATTGTTCTTCATAATTGCCGTTCCTGATACATTAATAAAATGGCTTTTCGCTATGAAGGTAGTGAAATTTTGGCTTTTGAACGCCTTGTAAAAAATGATTTTAACCCTCACATTGTATTAACGAGAGAGAGAATTATTATATTATCACGCTTTCGGTATGGACAGATACCAGCTTTTGAAATTGCCTCGAAACCCTGTCCTGTTTCCTGGTTGTTTCTGGACCGAGATGGATATCAACAAGATCAAGTTTAAGGCATTATTTCAGAACATTGCATCACTTCAGGAGGGTTGGCAATTCTCGACGGTCAATACCCGGGATGTCGATTTTTTGGATTTCAGGCAACGATCTGAATGGCTTCAGTTTACCGGACTTTATGATAAAGATGGGCATGAGATTTACGAAGGGGATCTGTTACAGTGGGATGATTATATCGTCACTGTTGTTTTTGAATCGGGTAGTTTCAAAATACTCAATGATGGCAGCTCAGATATGCTTTTGTGGTATTGTGTTCCGGAGTGTGAAGTTATCGGCAATAAGTACGACAACAAGGAGATCAGGCCTTGACTATGGCACAGCTCAACAGTTCATGCGTCCGGTTAACAAATATCGTTTTCTATGCACACCATGGGGTACTCAAAGAAGAGCATACTATCGGCGCGAAATATGAAGTCGATGCGGAACTCTCTTTTGACTTTACTGATGCAGCACAAAACGATGCTATAACAAAAACCGTCGATTACGGCGCTGTCTACAGAAAAATTCGAGAAGTTCTGACTCTAAAAAAATATTTTCTTATTGAGGCAGTTGCCTATAAAATAGCTCATGAGCTTCTCCATGATTTTCCTGTTCTGGACAGGGTCAGCATCAAGGTTCGAAAACACAACCCTCCTATTGATGGTATCTGTGATTACGCAGAGGCCGATTATTCCATCTCGCGTGCCTGAATAAATCCTATGCACAAGGTATTTCTCGGAATCGGTTCCAATATTGGAAACCGTCTCAGTCACCTTCAGGAAGCTGTTGACCGACTCAGCCTTCTCCCAAACACATCAGTTTACAAAGTATCATCGATCTACATGACCGAACCGGTAGGCGAAACTGAACAGAACCGTTTCTATAACGGCGTCATACTCCTTGAGACCTCACTTCAACCGGAAGAGCTTCGCCGATATTGCAAAATTATTGAGCAGGAGCTGGGACGGCCCGACGCCTATCCTCGATGGAGTCCAAGAGTCATTGACCTCGATATTCTCCTCTATGACAACGAATGCATCAACACCACATCGCTCTCAATCCCCCATACCGAACTGCTTCATCGAAAATTTGTGCTTATTCCCCTCCTTGACCTTGCAAACCCTCTGCACCCTGAAAAACAGGAAACCATCCAGCAACTTCTCAATTGCTGCACAGATCGGTCAGTACTGATACGGGTGAAAGAAACCATCCACATAAAAAAAAGAGAGAGTGCTTCGTAAAACAGTCTCTCTTTTTTTTATGTGGTTTACCTCTGCAAGAACTTATTAGTGTTCGCTCAGTTGGCAAAAGTGATGTTAAGGTTGCCTTCTGCAAAGTCGGCACCCTCTGTCTTTCGACCTACAAGTACATTTGGAAGAATAATGCTTTTGCGGAAGTTGTTGATATCGACAAGCAGTTCATCACCCTTGATATTCACGTTAAGCTTTGTCACCTCAACATTCGGAAGATAAAGGCTCAGTACATATTTACCATCGACTTTCTCCAGCAACTGAGTCTTTTCATCAATATAAAGTATATCAGCTGGATTTTTATCCTCAAAAATCTGCTGGCTCAATTCATAGAGCCTGTCGGTATTGATGATTTCAGCGATAGATTGTTTAGCCTTGAAAATCGGCACAGGATAGAAGCAGTTATCAATGACCCTGAGATACTTACTCTGAATATCGATAAGGCTCTGCAGGTAGTCATCAGATGAGCTTTGAGGAAGAATTTTATTAACCACAGCCGCATCAAGCTTATAACCGAACAGGTTGAGGTAGGTCTGCACCCGCAATGCTTCCTTGATAACCATATTTTCGGGATTCAGTACGACCCTGAATGTCGTGATCGTTTTATCCTGAAGCATGGCATGGAGCTCTTTCATGTGTGAATTCACCTCCGGCATAAGCTTGAAGATGTTTTTTTTAGGCATAAATTTGCTTAAAAGAGGAGCTGCAAAACCAATAGCTTTAGAGTGCCAACCTCCTATTTTGTCCGCATACCATCCATAAGATTCCGGCATTCCAAGTAAGCGCATGGTTTCGCCTGTCGGTGCGGCATCAACAACAACTACATCATAATTACCTGACTTGGCTGCCTTCCAGATATAACGCAGACTGATCATCTCCTCCATACCTGGCATAATCGCAAGTTCTTCAGCAACGACTTCATTGGCACCATCGTGCATTAATATCGAAGAGAAATAGGAATAAAGCTCACTCCAGTTCTCCCTGATTTCAGCAAGAACATTCACCTCCATGGCGAATAAATTCTTTTCAACTTCGACAGGTTTAGAAGAGAGTTCAACGCTCAAGGCATCGGCAAGGCTGTGAGCCACATCGGTGCTCATAATCAGAACACGCTGCCCTCTGCGGGCAATCGCGGTTGCAGTTGCTGCTGACACGGTAGTTTTACCTACCCCTCCTTTACCCAAGTAAAGAATAATTCTCATGTTTATAATAAAACTATTGAGTGGACTTGATTTTGAATGAACGGCAGTCAGTGATGGGTTTGTCCTTCGTTATCATATTCACGCCCAGCTACCTTACCGGGAACAACGGCTGTGCTCTCTGATGCTTCATTATCCGCACGAAGAACTGATCCTGCCTCTGAAAAAACCTTATCCAATGCAGGTGCTGAGGCCACTTCTCCAGACGGATGAATACTTTCTGGTTCGTCATCCGACACAATCCTGATTTTTTTACGTTGAACACCTGGTACATTGCTATCCTTTTCATGCTCAACAATTTCTCCTGACTCCTTGATATCCGGCACGGAAGAAGATTCAAAGGAAAAATCATCCATACTCATCATGTTTTTCACAATGGATGGAGTATTCTCTTCAGGAGCTTTAATCATAATCTTTTTACGCTTCGGGGCTGTTTCTTCGTCAACATCACCAAAATTATTCATTTTTTTTGCAGATGCTGAAGAAACAATATTCTCTTGCCTCCCGACAATATCATTTCCGAAGCAATCATCATTCTGCGTTGCTTCATCATCACTTTTTATATGAATACTTTTTCTTCTTGTAGTATTCACACTATCATCATCGCCACCCCGTCGTTGCTGATTCTTCGGTACATCATCATTTGCATCAGGAACACCAGCTCTTGAGGAACTCTTCTGGGCTGTTTTCTTTGCCCCTCCACCAAAACTGGAAGAAAGTTTCATAAGTTTGTTAACCGAGCCAATCATCCCGTCATTGCGTACCGCAGTTTTAATAATATTCAGAACAAAGCGCTCAGCCTGAGGATTATCAGCAATACTGATCACCAGTTCGTTGAGGGCTGTGAGCATACCGGGAACATGCTGCAGATCGTTCTTAAGCTGTTCCCGAATTTTGAAGGGAGCATCTCCAACCATCTCTTTTATTGATTCAGCGATTCTTTTCAATGAAGCGGGATCCTTGGGAAGAATATTTTCAATTCCCTTTAATGCATCAGCTGGGGAAAAGCCCCCTGAATGACGTTCTCCGCCGGTGGGTTTTCCGCTGAAGTTCTGTGACTGTTCCGGTGTCGAATACCCGATATTTGCCTTGTACTGCTCAAGCAGATCCTGACCATAGCCGATCTGACTTTCCTGTTGCGCTATATTTGGTGAATCAAAACGAAGAGAAATTACTCGAGGAACACAAACCCCGCGTGCTCCACGAAGAACTATGGAAGAAACATCGTCAGGCAGATTATTGCGGTAATTAAGGCCAAGATGCTCTTCTATGATCGATTCGATAACAGTTTGGAGTCGGGATATCAATTCAGCCTCCCGCAGTTCCACCATATCAAAAATCACATAAACAGCCTCCTTGCCATCACGTCGAATCTTAAAATTCAACGTTGCAAAATCATGATCTTTATTCCGACTGTTTACGGAAACTGAAGCAAGATCAAATCTGTCGAGATAATCTTTACTTGAACCTCTTGCCCAAAAATAAACTGCCTTATCAGTATAAATAAGGTAATCCTGAAAGGCAATATTGCCAACTCGTTCCTGATGTGATTCATAAAAAACCCCTTCAAAAAATGCAATCGGATTTTCACCGACATTCATGAGGCCTTTCTGAAAAAACTCAGTTACATCATCCTGTTCAGTCTGCCCTGAGATATACAAAGATAAATTAACCATTAACCACACTCGCTCACTTAATACTTATTGGGACGCTGAAATGAAATCTATCAAATTTTTATAATAAACAGAAATACTCGATTAACCGAAGTTCTTTCGGCTTCATAAACATGGCTGATGTCAACGTAGACTGAAGGTAACGAAGCAAGAACGGGCATCATGCATCATAGGAAAGAAGGAGGCTGTTTATTTCGAGCGGGGCTTACTACCTACGTAAAATAAAAAAGGCAGTGAAACCAAATACTTTTCACTGCCTGAAAAAGATAATTCTGCGGTACTTATTTCGCAAACTTTGATGTTACTTCTTTGGAAGGAACAGCATAGCCGGTGACTTCAGGTGATGAACCACGAAGGCTTGATCCGCCTCCGCCCATGCTGCCATAAGCGTTGCGATTGATTCTCATGGTACCTTTACCTAAAGAATCAAACAGCATACCTACAGTTTCCCAATGCCCCTCAACCATCACCTCAAAAATACGTCCGGCTGCAGCCAGAATATCGGTAAAAACGCCACCACCACTCATAATTCCTCCTTGGAATTTAATTATTGGAAAGTTATCCGAAACTTAAAGCACTGTTCTTTCATTAATTTACAGTAATAAACAAAAAAAAACAAAAAAGAAAACAGGGCGAAAAACCAAGTCCTGCTATTTTTTTATTGGCCCTTTCTGAAATGATCCTGCAAAATTTTTGACTACTTCAGAAGCTGATACCCCGGCATCTCCAACAGCTGTTGCGGCATTTCCTGTTGCATTTTCAACAGTTTCCACAGCACTTGCATACAACTCATTGGCGGTTCTTGATGCGTCTTTAACGGTTATCGCAACGCGGTCAATGGTTTCTCCAACAACGCCACCTGTACTGCCGAGCAGATTACCGATACCCGATGCATCGATAACTGCGCCCACTGTACCGGTTACCGTATCAAAGATGTTGCCTGCAATATTCAAACTGCCAACAACTGCGCTCTGTCCGGTTAAAAGAACGCTTTCTGCAAGAAAAGTAAGGCGATCAGTAAAGTCAAGTTCTTTGAAATCCTTACGAAGTTTCTGGTACGATTCCGACATTCTACTCTCCAAGGAAATGAGGCCCCACTGAACCATGCCTCTGTTATGATGATAGACTAATGAAGTTATATGCTAAAAAAATAAACATAATAATTGATCTAAACAAGTACTCTTCATCATGTGAATTTACCCGCGATCATAGACCTTTTGTTCTTTTTGCATCCGACTATCCTCGTGACGATCAAGATCAAAAGGAATGTGAAGCCATTTTTCCTTAAAAACAGCATCCCCTGGCTCAAGACCAGTGAGACTGATCGGCAGTGTGATGATTTTGCGCTGATTACCAATTTGTACATAGAGCTCATCACCGGTAACCCATACATCGATATCGACAGGATTGGCAAACATAAGCTTCAACTGTACTTCATAGACATTGCCATTGCGGACAAACTTGATCGGTGGTTCATCATACATCATATCTGAAGGATCACTATCACCATACATGTCTTTAGCAAACATTTCAAGCGACTTGAGACCCACAATTTCCTGTTCGTACATCCTGAGCTTTTTTACAGGAAGAGGTGAAAACCCTTCTTCTATCTCACCAAGGTATTTCTGTTGTATGGCTTTCCAGTTCTCCTGGTATCCACAATCCTCATTGATATCAAGCAGCCTGTTGACAAGCACCATATCCACCTTGAAACCGTAAAGATTCAGATAGGTCAAGGCACGCATGGTCTCCTTGATCGACATTTTTTCCGCATTCATCACCAGACGAACTGTTGATTTTTTATTATCTGTAAGGATATCGCGGATATCTTCAAGCTCATCAAATACCTGATCAACCGAATCAAGAGCATCTGCGGGAGGAATAAAAAATGCAATTTTATCAGACATCCTCGAAAGAGGTTTACTGAGCGGCTTGATAAGATATTTATTGACATTTTTGACAGCTTTCATCCCCCATGCGAGCGTATCGGGAAGGGACAGAAGCCTTAAAGTTTCGCCTGTCGGGGCTGTATCAAGCACAAGAACATCATAGAGACCGGAAGCTTTATAGCGCTTTATCCGTAAAAGGGAAAACAGCTCTTCCATTCCGGGTAGTATGGTCATTTCATCGGCCATGACTCCTGAAACACCCTGGGCCATAAAGATTCTTGTATAGTACTTCTGTACCGAATGCCAATTCTGCTTGAGATCCACATACGGATTGACCTCAATGGCGTCGAGATTTTCCTTGATTTTTGTCGGTTCTGCGCCGAGAGGGAGATTAAATGAATCCGAAAGACTGTGAGCGGGATCGGTTGAGAGGACGAGTGTGCGATAGCCAAGCTGCGACAAGCGGACAGCCGTAGCGGCAGAAACACTGGTTTTGCCTACTCCACCTTTACCTGTAAACGTTAAAATACGCATGAACCAAACATTGGATTTGATATGTACAGAGGAAAAAATCTTTTGAAGTTAAAGATATAACTCTGATCTGACACTACAAAAGAATCTAACATACTCACTTCAGGCAATGTTAAAAACTTTATACCAGTTATTAATTGTTTTATAGCGGCAATGTCATTCACAAAAAAAACGGTGAAGCTGGCCACGCTTTCATTTAATTTAATCAAATGAAAAGAGTAACGAACAGTTTGCAGCACCTCTCAACAAGGTAATGTCAGGGAATGGTTTGCAAATGATCCTTCCACTCACTTAATTAGTTCATCTCGGAAAAAAACTGCACCGTCACTTTCTTTGAAAAGCATTATGCTCGAAACTCACCCTATTGTCGATGTCAGGGCAACCATCATCAAGACTCGCCGCATCTGCACCGACGTCAGCATCATCACCCTCAACTGTCCGTTCATTGCTGCCAGGGCAAAACCAGGAAACTTTGTCAACGTAAAGGTCAGCAACACATCCCAACCGCTGCTCAGAAGGCCCTTTTCCATCCACGATGTACAAGGGGATTTCATTGATATCATGGTTAAATCCATCGGGTGCGGAACTTCGCTTTTCTGTGACTCGGAAGCGGGATCAAGTGTTATGGTGCTTGGGCCTCTGGGAAACTGTTTTACCATTGACGACTATGATTTCAACACTGCCATTCTTGTTTCGGGAGGAATCGGCACAGCTCCAATGCGGTTTCTGGAAAAAACACTTGTTGTTCATGGCAAAAAGGTGATCAACCTGATCGGAGGACGTACCAAAAATGACCTGCTTGCCCAAAACCTCAGCAACTGCCGTTTGGCAACAGATGACGGCTCCACAGGCTTTAAAGGCACTGTCATTGATCTCCTCGACAGAGATCTGCGTGATATCGAAAAAGAGGGTTCCATCAAGCTGTTTGGCTGCGGTCCAAATCCGATGTTGAAAGTGCTGGCAAAATTCAGCCAGGAACATCGCATTGCGTGTGACATCTCGCTCGAATCGGTGATGGGTTGCGGTATTGGTATCTGTTACGGATGCAGTGTTGAAATCAACACCACGGACGAAGGCATACGAACCATCCTTCTTTGTCGTGAAGGCCCCGTCATTGATGCAAAACTGCTTGTAGTATAGAACGTATAGATATATCTTTTAAGTAACGGGGATATCATACCCGAAAACTTTGATCAACGAAGAGAACAACATTATGGCAAAAGGCGTTAATAAAGTATTTCTTCTCGGAAGACTCGGTGGAGAACCGGAAAGCCGTCAGGCGGGATCAACAACTGTTTCTAACTTTACCGTCGCAACAAGCGAAAAATTCAAAAACCAGCAGGGAGAGTGGCAGGAAAAAACGGAATGGCATAGAGTCGTTGCCTGGGGACGGTTGGCAGAAATATGCAAAGAGTATCTGCACAAAGGATCGCAGGTATACATCGAAGGAAAACTGCAGACAAGAAGCTGGGAAAAAGAGGGCGTGAAGCAGTACACGACTGAGATTGTGATCACCGACATGAATATGCTTGACAGCAAGCCTTCCGGACAGGGACCTAACGAAGGAGCATCGCCAGGTTATGAACGGCCGCAAAGCACAACACCTGCATTTTCAGCTCCACCTTCGGGACCACTGCTTGAAGATGAAAAAGATGATCTGCCCTTTTAAACTTTTGTTCTACATCGAGGGTGTACTTTGGTGCACCCCACTCCAATGGAAACACTAAGAAAAAACATTCTTGCCGGCAAAATTTCACCGGTTTATTTCTTTTATGGCCCCGAAAGTTTCCTGAAAGAAGAGTGTGCCGGAATGATCAGAACAGCACTCTTTACATCAGAAAATGACGCCGCATGCAACACCCATATTTTTTACGGCACTGATTTCACTTTAGGCGAACTCATATCGAAAGCCTCCGAATACCCCATGTTTACCTCGAAACAGCTCATCATCGTCCGGCAATTTGACAAAATTAAAAAGCCCGCGACGAAAGAGCTGCAAAAAAAACACGACGAAAAATTCAGCAATTACCTTAAGAGTCCTGCGGAATTTACTGTTCTGGTATGCGATGCTGATCCTGTCGAAAAAAAAGATCTGGAAAAGAATTCGTTCAGCGCGCTGCAAAAATATCGCCATGATTTCCCGATCATCAAAGCTCCTGACACGTTTGCTTCCAATAGAGCCAAGGCTGCAGGATGGCAATTTGAACCTGATGCCCTCAAGGCATTTACAACCTATATCCAGCCATCGGCTCGGGAAATATGCCACGAGATCGAAAAGATAATCATGTATGCCTCTGCCCGATGCACCGAAAAACGCATCACAGCAATGGATGTCTATGACTGCGTCGGCATATCCCGCACGTATAACGTCTTTGAACTTGAAAAAGCCCTCGCTGAACGTAACCTGAGACTCTGCAGCGGCATCTCGCTCATGATCATGGATCAGGAGGGCCAGAAAGAGGGACTCGGCAACATTATCCGCTTTCTTACCACTTTTTATCTTCGTCTTTGGAAACTCTCTCTGCCCGACGTTCGGAAACTTCCCCAGGCAGAGATTGCAAAAATTCTGGGCATGTTCGGGAAACAGGAGTACTTTGTTAAAAATTATGTCACCTACAGCAGATCTTTTTCTTTGCAAGATAGCGAGCATGCCATCACCGCACTGAGGGAAACCGATGCTGCGCTCAAAGGGCTACTTCCCTACCCGGATGAAAAATATCTGCTTCTCAGACTGATGCAGCAACTGCTTGGATGAGCAATTTCATCTTACCAAGGCTGCCAGAATTCACAACCACCCTTTCCGACGGTACCAGCAAATTGTTTTTGCCACCCCTTCAGCAAGAGTGGTACCCGCTGTAAAGCCAATATCGAGCATAGCCCGTTCAGGAGAGCAGACCCAATAATCCTGAACAAGTTCATTGGCTTTATCGCGATTGAGAAGCGGGGGTTTTCCGGATAACAAACCTGACGAACCTATCACCATACTAAGAAGATAGACGAACGGTTTAGGAAGCGATACCCTGTACAATTTCTTGAAACCAAGTGCCGGCTGCGAAACGGCAACAAGCTCCTCCCAGAAGCATGAACTGGGAGAAGTAATGTAATAAACACGACCAACAGCCTTATCCGAACGGGCGGCCATCATGATCCCTCTGACAAGATCGTCAACATAAATCAGGCTGAATCGTTGCTTCGCTGCACTGCCTACCGTTACCAATAGCCCTTTGGCAAGCATCTGAAAAACCTGAAGTACATCACGGTCCCCTGGTCCGTATACAGCGGGCGGGCGCACTATGGTAACCGGAATATCAGCTGCACTTTCAAGACAAAGGGTCTCGGCTCTTAATTTACTTCGTCCATAGGCACTTACCGGACATGGGAAATCAGACTCTCTGACTCCCTGTATACCTTCCGAAGCCGGACCGGCAGCAGTGAGGGAGGAGACAAACAGAAATCTTTTCAACGTCGGGTTATGCTCTTTGACTGCTTCAAGAAGATTTTTCACCGGCATCACATTGCCAGCATCATACCCTGTTTCATCGAGAGCTTTCGTCAACCCCGCAAGATGTACAATCCGATCAACACCCCGCACAGCACGAGCAAGAACTTCCTTGTCACTGAAACGGCCTTGAACAACATCAACACCTTCGGGAAGAGCTACTCCTACGCTCTCTGGCCGAAGAAAAACCCTTATGATCTCCCCCTCTTTTGCAAGATAGCTCAGCATCCTTGCCCCAATAAACCCAGTGGAACCAGTCACCAGTATTGTTTCAGCCATTTCTCATATATTTTCTTATTATTCCACCTCTCCCCCTGCTGATTTCACTATGGGGGCTTTCCGAACAGGAAAAAAACCAGAGAGCATATTCAACAAAAAAATAAAATTTTTAATACATTTCGGTACATGGCTAAAACCAACTTGCAAAAAACCCGGTCATCGAACGAAAACAACTAATAAGAGCATTGACCGTAAATACAAGAAATTCCAGCTTTTTTTTTGTTATAGCTGAAGTAAATATGCGTTCCTGTGGATAAAGCGAAAGACCTGTTTAAAAAATGCATTGAGTTTACCCTTGCTGACGAAGTAAAGGCGCAGGGTTTATATCCCTTTTTTCACCCAATAGATGAAAATGAAGGTCCGGTAGTCTCTTTTGGAGGGCGTAAACTGGTCATGGCCGGTTCAAACAACTATCTCGGGCTTACCGCTGACCCAAGGGTTAAAGAGGCCTCAATCAAAGCTATCAACAAATACGGCACAAGCTGCAGTGGCTCCCGTTACATGACTGGCACCGTCAATCTGCACGTTGAACTTGAAGAGAAGCTTGCCGACTTTTTTGAAAAAGAACGGTGTCTGCTCTTCAGCACCGGATACCAGACAGGACAAGGCATTATCCCGACTCTGGTCCAACGAGGAGAATACATTGTATCTGACCGTGACAACCATGCAAGCCTTGTGGCTGCATCCATCATGGCGCAGGGAGCCGGAGCAAATCTGGTACGCTATAACCACAATAACATGGAAGATCTGGAGCGCGTGCTTCAGAATATTCCGGGAACTGCAGGACGGCTTATCGTTTCTGATGGGGTCTTTTCAGTTTCAGGAGAAATTGTCGATCTTCCAGGCCTTGTGGCATTGGCAAAGAGATATGATGCCCGAATTCTTATTGACGACGCTCATGCTGTCGGTGTCATCGGAAAAAATGGCAGAGGCACCCCATCAGAGTTTGGGCTTGTAAACGAGGTCGACCTCATCATGGGGACATTCTCGAAAACTTTTGGTTCACTTGGTGGTTACGTTGTAGGTGACCGGAGCGTCATCAACTATATCAAACACAACGCTTCTTCACTGATCTTCAGCGCATCGCCCACACCGGCAAGCGTAGCTGCAGTGCTGTCAACCCTTGAAATCATCCGCAATGAGCCGGAACTTATGGAACGGCTGATCGCAAATACCGATTACGTTCGCCAGGGACTTTTACATGCCGGGTTTACACTCCAGCCGTCACGTACAGCTATCGTTACCGTCCTGATCAAAGATCAGATGAAAACCCTTCTCTTCTGGAAAAAACTCTTTGATGCCGGTGTTTACGTCAATGCTTTCATCCGGCCAGGGGTCATGCCTGGCCACGAAGCACTCCGTACAAGTTTTATGGCAACTCACAAACGTGAGCATCTTGACAAAGTTGTCAATGAGTTTATCTCCATAGGGAAAGAGCTGGGCGTTATTTGAAAACGAGGATGCACTCTACGTTTATCGTATTAGTTGCATCTTTCTGTTTTTTTTTTAATAAATTGAAACAAAATTGATGATTGCCATTTGAAATGTGTTATGTAATTCCTGTTCTGATTGCTGATAGGCGATGCTTATGATTATGTGCGCAAACAAGGTAAAAAGAAAATATTGACCATGTTTTTTTGTTCGTATCATTGCAACTAAACTATATAACAATCATGAAAACAAAACATGCAGGAGCTTTTCGCTTCGTCCGTTTTGTTGTATCGGCGTTTAGCCTGATGGCTTTGCTGGTACCTCTCCCTTCCTACGGAGCTGACACAGGGACAATTAAAGGCAAAATCACCGACAAAGCTGACGGTGAAGGAGTGTACGGTGCTTCGGTCACCGTTGCCGGCACAACAATCGGAACCGCCACCGACATGAACGGCAACTTTACCATCTACAACGTTCCCGCCAAACAGGAAAAAATTGCTGTATCCATCGTAGGATACGCCCCGTCAAGTCAGCTTGTATCCGTCAGCGCCGGACAGACCTCCACAGTGAATTTCAGTATCGGCCAGACTACGGTCATGGCATCCGAGGTTGTGGTCGGCGCATCACTCTACAAACAGAGCCGACTTGAAGTGCCGGTAACCGTTAATGTGGTTTCGCAGGAAAGGATCAAACAGGAGGCCAACCCGACTCTTGATAAAGTGATAGAAGATGTCCCTGGTGTCGTCGTTACCCGAGCTGGTGGTCAGACTACATCAAGCATCCAGATTCGCGGTTCAAATACCTATCAGGGTGGAGCAATAGGAACCCGTGTACAGGGCTTCTATGATGGGTTCCCTCTCAATGCTCCTGAATCAGGTGAAATTGCCTGGCCTGCAGTAAATATGAATGCTGCAGACAAGGTTGAGGTTCTAAAAGGTGCTGCAGCTACTCTCTATGGCTCAGGCGCTATGGGTGGTGTTGTTAACGTCTTTGGACACCTTCCAGATCAATTTGAAGTAAAAGCAGGTTCAAGTGTAGGTTTTTATGACGCACCTGCGTCAAGTGACCAGAGCGTTTACCGGAACGGTTATACTCCATGGCTCTGGAACACATATGTCGGCTTTGGCAACAAAGACGGAAAATGGAACTACAATGTCCTCTACAGTCATAGCAACGATGACGGCTATCGCCAGAATGCCCAAACCAAGCTGGATGATGTGAAGCTGAAAGCCCGCTATGATATAAACGCAAAACAGTATCTTCAGGTAACCGCGTTTTATAATGAAACAAATGGCGGTTATGCATACTCAATGCCATACGATTTCTACGCTGTACCGACACCAACATTTACACCTCACCCCGAAAACGCTTATGATATCTATGTTAACGCCAAGGCTTTTCAGGATGTAGCATCATTCGCATCCTACATGACTGCACATCCAGGTGCTTCACTGACAGCTGCAGGAAGGACAGTGACAATTCCATCATCTTTTCCTACGATGGTATTCATGGGTCCTGGAAATCCTCTTAACGGTATGAAAACCGCAGCGCAATATGCTGCATTGATAAATAGTTTTGGTGCCGGCATCGCTAATTACAAATTATACGATGTCTATAAGGATGACACCATCCAGCGTAAAAACGCATTAACCGGACTCAACTATGTCAATCTATTGAGTGATAACCTGAGCTTCGATGCCCGTGCCTATTACACATACAACTCTACATTGATTGATTACAACTCTACGATTCTGGATCAGACTTATGCTACAGGAAAAGTGAGAACCCCAGGCGAATTCAATGAAACAAATTCAAGCCGCTATGGTTCTGGGGCAAAATTGGACTGGAGGATAAACAATGACCACAGATTTGTAGTGGGTATTGACGGCAATATCACGAATTTTGAGACGACAACTTGCTCTGCTGATTTGCCGGTAAAGAACACATTGAAGCCCATTCAGGAAAAAAATGCTTCAGCATTTTTACAAGACGAATGGAAACTGACAAACAAGCTGACCTCCCTGCTCTCATTGCGTTATGACTGGAGTGGTATTGATGCTGACAAGGCCGAAACGACTCCTGGGGCCTTTGTTGCCATACAAAACAAATCAGTTGATGCCATAAGCCCTCGCATCGCATTCAACTATTTGGCTTTAGATGATATGTCCTTACGGGCTTCATGGGGTAAAAGCTTCCGTGCACCAACACTGTCTGAACGTTTCATAAGAGATGGAGGAATGTTTACCGGAACACCGAATCCAGCACTTGACAAAGAAACCATGACTGCTTATGAACTCGGTCTGTTCAAACAGTTCAGCGAGAAGGTTTCATTTGATGTGGCCGGATTCCTAAACGACTATGATAATCTGATTGAGTCGGTTATCAATCTCGATCAAACATATCAGTACAGAAACATCACAAAGGCACGCATATGGGGTATTGAAACCGGCTTAAATTACAGGCCTAATACTGCTTGGGCATTTAATGCTGCATATACATACCTTAATGCCAAAAACACATCCTATGTTGCAGGAGCCAATACAAACCAGGATCAGAATCCTGATCCAACTTGGTTACCATACAGGCCGGAGCATACAGCATCAGCTGGCGCAACATGGAAGCCCTTCAATAAACTTTCTCTTAACTTGAATGGCCGCTATGTAGGGATTTACCAGTCTGTCAGCTCCTACCCGAACAAACAAAGTGCGAATTATCCTGGCGACTTCATCGTGTTCAACATTGGTTCGAAATATCAGATCAACAAGAACATGAGTGCCAGTTTACTCTGCAGGAACATCGGAAACGTACAATACGAAGAAGCGGAGTGGTTCCGTGCACCAGGACGTTCTTATGTTGCCGGAGTGGATTTCACTTTCTGAAGAGATCCATAAGCAATAAGTCGTAATGACCTGAGCCAGCCCTTCACAATGAGGGGCTGGCTCTTTTTTTAATCGTTAGTATACATCACAGGATTTTATTACATTTTCCAATCCTGTTAAAACCACAACAAACGCACATCTTTTTGTAATTTTATGCACAATAAAATCAGAATTGCCGCTATTGTCGGAATGGAGCAATGCAACCAGCGAGTATGGCGCGAGGTAACATCCAAGATAGCCGCACACATCGAATTGACCCAATGGACTGATCAGGATCTTGAGCATCAGAACCCTGAAGCAGCCGATGCAATCCGAAATGCCGATTGTGTTTTTACTACCCTGATACAGTTCAAAGTACAGGCGGACTGGCTCCATGAGCAGATCGGAGAGTCAAAGGTCAAGGTTATTTTTGCCTATGAATCGATGCCTGAAGTGATGCAGTTGACAAAAGTCGGCAATTATGTCGTATCGGGAGACGGAAGCGGAATGCCTGATATTGTTAAAAAAGTTGCGAAGATGCTGGTAAAGGGTCGCGATGAGGATGCTCTTTACGGCTACATGAAGCTGCTGAAAATAATGCGCACCATGCTGCCGCTCATCCCAAAAAAGGCAAAGGACTTCAAGAACTGGATGCAGGTTTACACCTACTGGATGAATCCAACAACCGACAACCTGGCATCGATGTTCAACTATATCGTAGCTGAGTATTTCGAGGTAGAGGTCAAGGTTGAAAAGGTACAGGAAGTTCCAACCATGGGCTTTTACCATCCCGATGCACCGGAGTATCAGAAAGATCTGCACCATTATGAAAAATGGCTGCATAAACGCGATAAGGCTTCAGCAAAAAGAAGAAACATCGGACTCCTTTTTTTCCGTAAGCATTTGCTTCAGGAAAAAGAGTATATCGACAATACTATCCGTGCCATCGAGGCCAAGGGGCTTAATCCCTTACCGGTTTTTGTTATGGGAGTTGAGGGGCACGTAGCCGCCCGGGAGTGGTTTACACACAACAACATTGACATGCTGGTCAACATGATGGGCTTCGGTTTTGTGGGAGGCCCAGCCGGCGCAACCACACCGGGCTCATCGTCTGCTGCACGCGAAGAGATACTCGGAAAAATCAATGCGCCTTATGTGGTATCTCAACCACTCTTTATACAGGATTTCACCTCTTGGAAGTCGCAGGGGGTTATACCGCTGCAGTCGGCTATGACCTATTCGCTACCAGAGATGGACGGCGCAGTATGCCCGGTAGTACTTGGTGCCATCAAGGATGGACGTCTGCAAACTGTTCCAGATCGTCTGGATCGACTTGCCGGACTTGCCAAAAAGTTTTCGGAGTTGCGACAGGTTTCCAACAGAGAGAAGAAAGTTGCTCTCGTCGTTTATGACTATCCACCAGGTATGGGTAAGAAAGCAAGTGCCGCTCTGCTCGACGTACCGAAAAGCATCTATAATATCCTCGTGTCGCTCCGAGCTGAAGGGTACAACATCGGTGAGCTGCCGGAATCACCTGAAGCTTTGCTTGGCATGCTTGATAAAGCTACAGATTACGAAATTCAGGCACACGAACAGGATTGTTTTTCCATTGACAGGGAACTGTTCAACAGTATCACCAGCGTCAGGGAACGTGAGCGCATTGAAGGGCGCTGGAGCGGATTTCCCGGTGACATTGCCCCGATTAAACCTGACAGACTTTTTATCGGCGGCATAACGCTCGGCAATATTTTTATCGGTGTTCAGCCGCGTCTTGGTATTCAGGGTGATCCGATGCGTCTGCTTTTTGACAAAGAGAACACGCCGCATCATCAGTATATCGCTTTCTACCGCTGGATCAGCCGTGTCTTCGGAGCCAATGCTCTTGTACACATTGGTATGCACGGCACGGCGGAATGGATGCCTGGCCTGCAACTCGGCGTAACCGGTGACTGCTGGTCGGATGCACTGCTTGGTGAAGTTCCGCATTTCTACATCTACCCCATCAATAATCCGAGCGAGGCGAATATCGCCAAACGACGAGGTTATGCGACGATGATTTCTCACAACATTCCTCCTCTTGCAAGGGCTGGACTCTACAAAGAACTGCCGGCATTCAAGGAGATGCTGAATGATTACCGCGAACGTGGCCTTGAAAAGATCGTTGATGTTGAGACTGAAGAGGTGATCATCACCAAAGCACAGCAGCTCAATCTGACGGATGACTGCCCTCGCGTTGAAGGGGAAAGTTTCCAGAACTATATCAGCCGACTCTATACCTATATGATGGAGCTTGAAGGCCGTCTGATTTCAAACTCTTTGCATGTATTCGGCGAAACCCCAAAGCTTGAAACCCAGGTAACTACCATTACAGAGTACCTGAAGGTGCGCGGCAATGAAAAGTCACTGCCATCGATCATCATGCAGGCAATCGGTGAGGACACTACCTACGGAGATTACGCCTCCCTTGCCACTCGTGCACGAAAGGGTGAACCGATGGCCCTCAAATCGCGTGAAACAGTTGACGAGCATACCAGAGAGTTTATAGAAAAATCCATTTTCGGACAGACTAACCCGACAACGGTATTCAGCAAAATAACCGGTGGAGCAAAGATATCGCACGAGATGGTCGAGGCCGTCAACACTGCACTGCAGGATGGACTTGCCCTGAAGCGTGCACTTGAGGACAACCGCAATGAGATGAAGGGCTTCCTCAGAGCTCTGTGCGGTGAATACATTCCGTCAGGTTCCGGAGGCGATTTGGTACGTGACGGTGCTGGCATACTGCCAACTGGTCGAAACATACATGCGATAGATCCATGGCGCATTCCTTCAGAACTGGCCTTTAAACGCGGCAAACAGATTGCTGAAACCATTCTTCAACGCCACACCGAGGAAAACAACGGTCAGTACCCGGAAACAATTGCCCAGGTGCTCTGGGGTCTTGATACCATCAAGAGCAAGGGTGAAGCTGTGGCTGTCATCATCCATCTTATGGGTGCTGAACCGGCCTACGATGCACAGGGCAAGATCAGCCACTACCGTCTTGTTCCGCTTGAAAAGCTTGGCCGTCCAAGAATTGATGTTCTGATCCAGATCAGCTCAATATTCCGTGACACCTTCGGTGTGCTTGTCGATCATCTTGATAAATTGGTCAAGGATGCAGCAAGAGCAATTGAGCCGTATGAGATGAACCATATCAAAAAACATGTTGACGCCTCATTGAAAGAGGGCAAGGATTTCGAGAGCGCCACCTCTCGCCTCTTTACTCAAGCACCGGGAGCTTATGGTTCGCAGGTCGAGGAACTTGTTGAGGATTCTGCCTGGGAGTCTGAAGAGGATCTCGACAATATGTTCATCAAGCGTACCGGTTTTGCTTACGGGGGGAACCGATACGGTGACCAGCAGACCGATATTCTGAAAGGTCTCCTCAGTACCGTGGATCGAGTGGTACAGCAGGTTGACTCAGCTGAATTCGGCATTACGGACATTGACCGTTACTTCTCCTCTTCAGGAGCACTGCAGCTTTCAGCCCGTCGCCGCAACCCGAAAGGGGACAATGTAAAACTGAACTATGTTGAGACCTTTACCGCTGATGTGAAAATCGACGATGCTGACAAAGCTCTGAAGGTCGAGTTCCGCAGCAAACTGCTCAACCCGAAATGGTTTGAAACAATGCTTGATCAGGGTCACAGTGGCGCAGCAGAAATCAGCAACCGCTTTACCTATATGCTGGGCTGGGACGCAGTCACGAAGGGTGTTGATGACTGGGTGTACAAGGAAGCGGCTGAAACATACGCTATGGACCCAAAAATGCGCGAACGCCTTATGAAGGTCAATCCAAAAGCTTTCAAAAACATTGTTGGACGTATGCTCGAAGCCAGCGGACGCGGAATGTGGAGCGCAGACCCTGACATGATCGAAAAGCTGCAGGAAATTTATTCCGACCTTGAAGACCGCCTCGAAGGGATAGAAATTTAGACCTCTGCAAAGAATAGCTGTTACAGAAAAAAAAGCACGGCGCACTCCGTGCTTTTTTTTCATAGCAACATCAACTTGACAAGAGTAACACAGGTTTCTTTTTGCTGATCTGTTTGGTATATTCAGGTAAATATGTACTTATGGACATAGCAAAGGAAAACATGATACGCAGCATCTGCCGATCACTCGAGGTTCTGCTTTTCTTTGTGGTTTCTGTTGTCGGTTTCAGCGTTCTTGGTAAAACAACTTCTCTCAACACCAAATCAAAAACAAAGTCACGTGGTACCGTTGCCACTCGTGAACTGCTCCTTCATGAGAACTCTCCCACTCAGCACCACGACATTGAAAACACCGATCGCTGTTTCTCTTCACAAGTCCATCAAGCCTCCCCTTCATTGTCCATCCATCCAGGGATTCCCCCATTCCCTGATATTCTGCATCACCTGCAGTTCAGCTTAACGCATAGTGCTCTTGATAAAAACAGCAATGATTTTTTCATTGCCTCCTCTCTGCTAAAACCGGGCAACCTCTTTCAGCAAAATCCTGTCCTACTGATTTGATATCCCTTCTTTTTTCGCTTATCCATTCCCAACACACATCGTTAACTCTTAAGGGATCCCATAACCGAAAGCTCTACTCTTTGTGGAGAATCTGGCGGCAGTAACATATTATTGACAGGTTTAACTTATGCATTTTGTGTTCCTTACCATGGAGGCCACGAACAACAGCACATTGAAAGCTGCTGCTGGTGAGCTGAACAGGAAGTTTCATGCAGGTCTGGAAGTTTCGGTTTTCAGTCTTGGTCTTCATAACAGCAAAAAACTCTGGGAAACGCTTGAACATGTTCTTCCCAAGGCGGATGTAGTATTCGGATCGATGCTCTTCAGCGAGGAGATTGTACGCCCACTGGAAAAACTGCTTAATGCTCTTACGTGCCCGGTCTGTATCATTACGAGCAATCCCGTGCTGATAACCCAGACACGTCTTGGTAAATTTTCACTGCGAAAGCCTAAACAAGAAGATCCGAAGGAATCAAATATTTTCAAGCAATGGGCGTCAAAACTGATGCCAAAGCAGAACCATGGTGAAAGCCAGCGACAGCTTACACTTGTGCGTAATGTCAGTAAAATCATGAAGCACCTTCCTGGTAAGGCACGCGATATCCATACTTTTATAGCGGCTCACCAGTTCTGGCTGAATGGTTCACAGGAAAACATGGAACGATTTCTTTGTCTTCTGGTTGACCGCTACGTTCCAGGTTGGAAAGGCAAGCTCCCCCAGGAAGATCCACTCTTTTATCCAGATGCAGCAATCTGCCATCCTGAAGCAGCTGAACCATTCTTTTCTGCTCCATCGTTTCTTGACTGGCAGCAACAGAACAAATCAAACCTTGACACTGGGCTTGTCGTGATTCTTGCCATGCGCTCAACAGTATTGAGCAAAAACATGGCGCATCTGAACTATTTGATAGACTCGTTTGAATCAAAAGGAATCAAGAGCTGTATCGCCTATAGTGGAGGTCTCGATTTTCGTCCAGTGCTTGACCGTTTTTTCAACTCTGAAACACCCGGTTCTCTGAAGCCTGCATTGCTGATCAATGCTACAGGATTTTCGCTTGTCGGCGGTCCTGCAGAAAACAAGGCTTCTGAAGCGATCGTCGTGCTGAAAAAACTCGATATCCCCTGCCTGAATCTTATTCCTCTTTCCTTCCAGCCCATAGAACTGTGGCGTGAAAGCAATCTTGGCCTGACACCGCTGCAAACTGCTTTAAGTGTAGCAGTAACTGAACTGGACGGCTCCATAGAACCCCAGATCTTTGCCGGTACGGAAAGCGGCAGTGAACGGACAATCCCGCTTGAAGCTGAGGTGAAAATTATTGCTGAACGAGTACAACGGTTTCTCAGGCTGCAGGATACACCGACGAACAACAAGAAAATTGCCATTATTCTTTTTAATTTTCCTCCCAATCTTGGTAATGCAGGTACGGCAGCATATCTCAATGTTTTTGAGAGCCTGCACCGACTGCTGCTGGAAATGAAAGCTGCAGGGTACCTTGTGGATGTTCCGGAGAGTACTGAAGAGCTGAAAGATCGGCTCCTTGATGGCAATCGCCTTGTATACGGTACCGATGGTAATGTTCATGCGCATTTGCCGGTCGATGAGTACCGAAGACTCTTCCCTGCATATCAGGGTATAGAACCTTTCTGGGGAGACGCTCCAGGCGAAATTCTCAATGACCGCACCCGTTTTCATATTCTCGGATGCGCTTTTGGCAATATTTTTATCGGCCAGCAGCCAAGTTTCGGTTACGAGCGCGATCCGATGCGTCTTCTCATGGCAAAGGATGCTGCACCGAACCATGCCTTTGCAGCGTTCTATACATGGATTGAACATTGCTTCAACGCCGATGCCGTGCTGCACTTCGGCACCCATGGTGCACTTGAGTTCATGCCTGGAAAGCAGGTTGGACTGTCGAGCCAGTGCTGGCCAAAAAAACTGATAGGTGCTCTCCCTAATTTTTACTGCTACTGCGTCAATAATCCGAGTGAAGGGGCCATTGCCAAGCGTCGTGGTTTCGCTACTCTGGTAAGCTACCTTTCACCACCACTGGAACATGCCGGACTCTACAAGGGACTGCGGAAACTCAAAGACCTTGTTTCGGGTTACAGAAGCAATCCATCAGATGAGCTGCTTGATGAGATCAAGGAGCTTGCCATCGCTCTTGAAATTGACGGCGGCCAGAATCATTCGCCTGCCGAGGAGTTTATCACAAGACTGAACAGTGAGCTTTACCTTATTGAGGAGCGCATGATTCCACTTGGACTCCATATCATGGGCGAAACTTCTTCGCCCGAAAGTGTCAGCGACCATCTCGCCCTTTTGGCGGCACACAGCCGACCGGAACTTGACGGAAAAACCCTGCCCGAACTGATCTGCAACCACCTGAACTACAATTATCTGCAACTTCTTGATGAAAAAGAATATAACAAGGAAGCTCAGCAGAGATGGCAGCAGGTCTCCACAATTTCCCGTGAATCTGTCAAACGATTTACCGGACATTTCGATGCCGAGAAAACCCGTAATATTTCTATGGCAAGGTTACTTGAAGGAAGCCTTGCTGTTCGAATATCGTCAGCAGACGACTATCTTCATCGGGAAGCAGGCATAAAACCGGTTGCACTGCATCGCTTCTGGCATTTCATGAACATCATTCTCATTCATCTCGCTGAAAATAATGAGCTCCAGGCAGTGCTCCACGCTCTTGAAGGGAAATTCATTCCTCCTTCTCCCGGAAATGACCTCGTTCGAAACCCTGATATTGTCCCAACAGGCAGAAATATTCACAGCCTTGATCCCTACACTATTCCATCAACCTTCGCCCAGCAGGCTGGAAAACGTGCAGCTGAAGAGCTGCTGCTGCAATACAAAAAAGAGAGCGGCAATCTCCCTGAATCCATAGCCCTGATCTTGTGGGGGACAGACAACCTGAAAAGCGATGGCGAAGGAGTTGCCCAGGCACTGGCGCTGATGGGTGCGAAAGCTAAAACCGATGAACTTGGAAAAATCGGTGATGTTGAGCTTATCCCTCTGAGAGAACTTGGCCGACCCCGCATGGATGTGGTCATGACCATCAGCGGTATTTTCAGAGATCTGCTCTCCCTGCAGGTGCGACTGCTCGACAAGGCAGCCCGCATGGCCGCTGCTGCCGATGAACCCGAAGAGATGAACTTTTTACGAAAGCATGTACAGAAGGAGATGCTCGAGAGAAACTGTACGTTCGATGAAGCCTCAAACCGGGTCTATTCCAATGCGCCCGGCAGCTATGGAGCAAATGTGAACCATCTGGTTGAAAGCAGTACCTGGGAAGAGGACAACCAGCTTGCTGAAGCCTTTGTCAGTCGCAAAAGCTTTGCTGTAACATCTACCGGTCACTGGAAGGAGTGCCCTGATGCTCTTCGTTCTGCACTGAAGCATGTTACTCTGACATTCCAGAATATCGACAGCTATGAAATCGGTATTTCTGATATTGACCATTATTATGAGTATCTTGGCGGAGTTTCAAAAACCGTTGAACACCTCAGTAAAACGAAACCAACAGTGATGGTTGGTGATATCGATGGTGCGGGAACAAAGCAGCGGATCTGTTCACTTGAAAAGATGGTCTCGCTTGAGGCACGGACCAAACTGCTCAATCCCAAGTGGTATGAAGCCATGCTTGAGCACGGCTATGAGGGAGTCAGGGAGATTGAGTCTCATCTCAGCAACACTTATGGATGGAGTGCCACTGCCTCGGCAGTTAAAAAATGGACCTATGATCAATTCCACGAAACTTTTCTGCAGGACAAAACCATGCTGGAACGACTTGCTGCCCTTAACCCGCATGCAACCATGTCGATGACCAGAAGGCTGCTCGAAGCGCACTCTCGAGGATTCTGGGAAGCAGAGGAGAGCACCATTGAAGAGCTTCAGGAACTCTATGCCGATCTTGAAACCAGAATTGAAGGTGTTCACCAATAAAGCACCTTTACAGAAGATGTACAATATCAACTCAACCACGTAACCGACAAAATTTTATACCATGAGCAGCTCCTCTTTCAATGCTGAAGAACACAAGAAAATGCTCCGTTCGTATTTCAACGGCCAGGGCTTTCAGCGATGGGCATCCATATACGGTGACGACAAACTCTCTTCCGTACGTAATACTGTCCGTCAAGGCCATGCCGTTATGATGGATAAGGCATTTGACTGGCTGCAGCATCTTGGGCTTCCGAAAGGCGCAACCGTGCTTGATGCCGGATGCGGAACAGGACTGTTCAGTATTCGTCTTGCTCAAGCGGGCTACAAGGTTAAATCAGTCGATATCGCCTCTCAAATGGTTGACAAAGCCAAAACTGAAGCTATAAAGCAGGGTGTTCAGAAAAACATTGAATTTGAAGTCAATACCATTGAATCGGTAAGCGGCACTTATGATGCAGTGGTCTGTTTTGATGTACTGATCCATTACCCTGCAGAAGGATTCGCCCAGGCATTCCGCAACCTGAGCAGCCTGACTAAAGGCTCGGTTATTTTCACCTATGCTCCCTATAATAACATTCTTGCCCTGCAGCACTGGATTGGCGGTTATTTCCCGAAAAAGGAACGTCGCACAACCATCCAGATGATCCGTGACGAAGAGATGCAGAAAGCTATGGCGACTGCCGGGATGAAAGTGAAAAATAAAGAAAAAATCAGTTGGGGATTTTATCACACCATGCTTATGAACTCATCTCACAAGTGACGACGTTATGGTGAAAACCGTATGAATATTTTATAAAAAAGTTGTAAATTAGTAATTCAGGGATTTTTAACAGTATAATCAAGGTTATCTTTGTTCTGTACTGCTATCCCTATTTTGTAAAAAACATATCTGGAGGATGGAGACCGATGAAAATACTGATGGTTCAGCCAAATTATCATTCAGGCGGAGCTGAAATTGCCGGTAACTGGACGCCGAGCTGGGTAGCCTATATCGGTGGCGCACTGAAACAGGCAGGGTACGATCAAGTGCGATTTGTTGATGCCATGGCCGACTACCTTACTGACGATCAGATTGAGGAGATCATCCGCAAAAATAAGCCGGATGTGGTGATGACCACCAACATCACACCCTCTATCTTCAAGGCGCAGGATATCATGAAACTTGCTAAAAAAGTCAATCCGAACATCCGGACACTTATGGGCGGTATTCATTCTACATTCATGTATCCACAGGTACTGAGCGAAGCACCGGAAACCGATTACATTGTCCGCGGTGAAGGTGAAGAAGTTACTGTTAATCTTATCAGAGAAATTGACGCTGGTACTGACAAAAAAAACCGGGCCGAAATTACCGGTATCGCTTACATTGATGACGACGGCAAGGTGTTTGCCACCGCCGCACATCCGGTTATTGAGGACCTCGATACCCTCACTCCCGACTGGAGCCTTTACGACTGGGATAAATACATTTATACACCTCTGAACTGCCGTCTTGCGGTTCCCAACTTTGCGAGAGGATGTCCCTTTACCTGTACCTTCTGTTCACAGTGGCAGTTCTGGCGGCGCTACCGTGCACGCAGTCCGAAAACTTTTGTCGATGAGATAGAGGTGCTGGTTAAAAAGTACAAAGTAGGATTTTTCATTCTTGCTGACGAAGAGCCAACAATCAACAAACAGAAATTTGTTTCGCTCTGCCAGGAACTTATCGATCGAAAGCTTGACGTCACCTGGGGTATCAATACCCGTGTAACCGATATCATGCGCGATGCCGATCTGTTGCCGTTCTTCCGCAAGGCAGGCCTCGTCCACGTTTCACTTGGCACCGAAGCTGCCAGCCAGATGAACCTTAACCGCTTCCGCAAAGAGACGACCATTGAGGAAAACAAGCTTGCCATCAAGCTGTTGCAGAAAAATGGAATCGTGGCTGAAGCACAGTTCGTTATGGGTCTTGAGCACGAAACTCCTGAAACCATTGAAGAGACCTACCAGCTCTGCAAGGACTGGGATCCGGATATGGCCAACTGGACCATTTACACCCCATGGCCTTTCTCCGATCTCTTCAAGGAGCTTGGCGACAGAGTTGAGGTGCGCGACTACTCAAAATACAACTTTGTTACACCAATCATCAAGCCCGACAACATGGAGCGTGAAGATGTGCTGAAGCTTGTGCTGAAATCTTATGCTCGCTTCTACGCACGCAAGACCTTCTTCGGCTACCCATGGATAAAAGATCCTTATGTACGCAAGTATATGCTTGGCTGTCTGAAAGCTTTTGCACAGACCACCATTACCAAGCGCTTCTACGATATCGATCGCGTCAAGACAAAGAACAACAAGATCGAAATTGATCTCGGCTTTGACAAGTCCAGGATTCTTAGTCAGAACGAGGTCAAAAACCTCAAGGAGCTACGCCCTGAAATGGTTGCTGACATGAGCTTCGGTCTTAAAGAGGCCGGTTACCAGCGTGAGCACGATGAGCACAACTGGGACGAGTTTGACGAAACGACAATCAAAGATCGTAACTCTTCAACAGTCCGCAACTGCTGACAACTCTTGTTCGATCATAAAAGCAAAAGCCCTTCAACAACGGAGGGCTTTTGCTTTTATGATCGAACAGTTTAAAGAGTGTGATAAATTCTTTATCTGTGGCGGTTATGGTATAAGCCCATTCAGTCCACGAACAACCAATGATAAAAATCAACCCAGCCTTTTGAGGGATAGATCTGGTTATAGACTGTTGTGCCTGCCACCTCTTTAATCTCCATTTCGTCACACTATAGTGGACCCCGATTTTTAGACAGCGGTTTAAGTTGTTAACTTGCCCCAAAAAGGAGCAGGTAATGACAAAAAGGACACGAAAAAATTTCAGCAGTGACTTTAAGGCCAAAGTGG
>CAIPYV010000061.1 GCA_903869365.1 uncultured Chlorobiaceae bacterium | reverse complement strand
TTGGGGATGAGGCCGTTGGCGAAGAAGCTGTAGTGTTGGTTGTTGCCGATGATGAGGTGATCGAGGAGGTTGATGTCGAGGATGTTGCCGGCTTGGATGAGTTTGGTGGTTACTTCTTTGTCGGCGCGGCTGGGTTCGGGATTGCCGGATGGGTGGTTGTGGACGACCATGATGGCGTTTGCGATGGCGAGGAGGGCGCCTTTGCTGACGAGTTCCATGCCGATGACGTCGTTTTTGGTGTTGAGGTAGAAGACGTGGAGTTCTTCGCTGGCGCGTTCTTGCAGGCCGATGGTGTGGCAGAGGTCTACGACCATTTCGGCTCCGGTGATGTTTTTGGTGTAGATGATTTGGGATTCTCGGACGAGGCGGATGCCGTAGCGGGGTATGGTGACGGCGACGGCTTCGGCGGTGAAGAGCGGCAGGGTGTGCGGGGCTGCGTCTGTTGGCCTGCATCGAAGGTCAGATAGTGCACTAAATCGCATGAGGTTACATTATTTTTACTATCGAGTACAAACCGATAGTCCTGACAAAAGTGCAGAAAAACGAAGAATATTGGTATTATACTGGTGAGGAATCGGAGGTAAAAATGGTTGTTAAGCCGTATGCCTTAAAAAAATGTGTGGAAATGCAAAAATTTTATACATTAAAACCATGAACTCACCATCCGAAAAAATTGCCATTACCGTTAATACCTTATTGTATATCATCCAGAAGTCAGGTGGCATCTGTGATTTTCATAAGGTATTTAAAATTCTGTATTTCGCGGATCAGAAGCATCTGTCGAGGTATGGTTCTGCTATTACTGATGATACCTATATCGCCATGGCCAATGGCCCGGTACCGTCAATGGCTTACGATATTTTAAAATCGTTACGGGGCGAGGGTCTTTTTACTTCACAAAAAGACCAGTTTACTCCGTACTTTGAACTACAAGTCAATAAACACACCGTAAAGGCAAAAAAGAGCCCTGATCTTGATTATTTGTCCGAATCTGAGATGAGATGTATTGACGAATCCATCGAAGAGAATTACCATCTCAAGTTTTCAGATTTAACAGAGAAATCCCATGATAAGGCATGGCAAAAAGCGGTATCCAATAGTGAAATAGATCTCCTTGATGTTGCAACGTGTGGCGGTGCCGGGAATGACATGATTGAGTATATCAAAGAGAGTCGGGAGAACCGCTTAGCTTTATTTGAATGAGTTTAGGTGAATTTTTTCCGGAAGTCTTTAAGGCTGATTATGCCAGAAGAAATCTGGAAGTTGGGAGTGTTCTTAAACTCTACGTCAAGGATACAAAACCGCCAAAAGAAAAACGATTTATTATTGTAGGAAAGAATATTGATGGGCTATGCCTCGCAACTGTATACATCAATTCAGAGATCAATGAGAAGATCAATTACTCCCCTGAACTCAAAGAACTCCATCTCTCTTTTCTGGCAGCAGGAAGAACATATCTTGATCATGACTCTTTTGTAGACTGTTCAGAATTTGTGATTAGAGAGCAAAAAGAAATAGAGCTCGCAATAAAAAACAGACCAGGGGTTGTGATTGGAAAGTTATGCGAGGTGGATTTGACTGCTGTGAAAAATAAACTCATCAACTCACCAAAAATCAAAGGAAAAGATAAAAAGAGGTTTGGGTTCTATCCGGAATAGTTGAATTAAAATTGCATGTAATCACACCCTGATTTAAAGATGTAGCGTCAATGGATTGGGCTTTTCCCGGTTGATAACGAGGCTCTGGACTGTTTCCGTGGCCTTTTTGTTTTCGCTTTATTTTCTCTGCGCCTGTTTTGCATGATGATTGGATGTAGGGGAGGCGTCAGTTGGCCCGCGCGCCCGGCAGGGTTGCGCAAACGGAGCGATTGGCGGGCGCTGTTGAGCGGTTTGTTTATGGCTCTGGCGGTCGGGTTGAGGTGAGCAAGTGCAGGGCTGTACACGGTACTGCATTTGCGAGTGATCGGGCTGGGCGGGGTTTTTGTGTCAGTTGGGTTTGGGTGTCAGTTTTCCCTGGGTGTCGGGCGGGTTGCGCAAACGGAGCGAAGCGGAGTGCTGCGCTTGGGAGATTATTGCATTCTGTCGGTGGTGAACAAAATGGTAAGGGCTTCTGCTGCTTTATAATTTTATAAATTTGTGAGTGCCCTCATAGATCATCGTAACTCTCTGGAGTTGCATTCAAAAAAACGTATCTGGCTTCATGCATAACGAATCTTGAGAACTCTTTCCATCCATACCAAAGGGTCTGATCTCTCCTGAGTAAATACGGACTGCGTTCGCACCACTCATCATCTATTTTGGTTACGGCGGTGTTTATTTTTTTTTGTAAATCTTCGTTCACTGCATAGAAATCTACGCGCTCAAACAACTCTTGCGTGTTAATTACTTCTGCGACTTGCCATCCACCTTCTCTTGTTTCATAAGGTAGTCCTTCGTCCCTTGGGTCTCCCCATTCTGTCCTAATGCAAGCCATTGCATGATCCAGCAACTCATCAAGCATACAGGTACCTTCGTCTACGGTTCCACAATATATACAGGGGGACTTTCCACCTTGGCTTCTAATGAAATCCTGTAGCGATTCTTTTTCGAAACAATCAGGACATACAACAATCTCCTCATCAACATCAAAGCCGCGATCCATGGCTTCTTCCCACATTTGCTTTACTTGTCCCATCACATATTAACGGTTATATCATTTCTTTTAAAGCCCCCAACCTTGTATGGCTATGACAGGATTGCTCAGTCTCTTGAATACCCGTTTTACCTGATGACGATATGTCCAGGCATCAGACGTTTTGCCGTTATATTTTAACCGGTATTAACCATGATTCTTCCCTGTACTTATTTCAACATAGGCGATCAATTCGGCGGAATAGCTGCTGTCGCCGTTGGTGGTGCCTTTGTGTTTAAGTTCTCGTTGTAGGGTTGGTTCGACTTGACGGGAGAAAATTTCAAGGCGTTGTTCAGGCAAAAGCCAAGGCCGGGCTGGTGGGGCATTCAGGTAGTGATCGCCTTGGCGTTCAATGGCGGGTACCCTTATGCCATCGAGTGTAATGGCTATGGGTTGAATGACAATACGGCGGTCACCATTACCTGTGGTGGTTTCAACGATCCATATCGAAAGGAGAGCCGGGGCATCGAGATCAGCCGTAACTGCTATACCAATGGCTTCTGGTGGTAGGGTTCGCCATCTGGTTAGTTCTGATTGGATAATGGGGTGATCGAGTCCAAGGAGTTCGAGATCGTCCTGAGCGGTGGCGGCATTACGGTTCAGTGTAAATCGAACCTGCCGCTTACCATCTTCTGCGATGAGGTCGTAGGTCTGTTCATCGATTCTGACGAGTTTTTGCTGGTGTTCGAGAAGGGCGGCGGAGAGAAAGCGAACGATTCGGTCAAGACTTGAGGAGACATCGGAGAATGGTTTGTAGTCGTCAAGGCTGAAACCATCGAGGTCTTGAAAGAGGTTGAAAACGACCTGCCGGGCTTCCCGGGAGTTTGACATGGCGGCTTCGAGTTCTATCTGTGTTCGTTTGAGTTCAGGGTCGGAGAGCGCTTCCTGATAGAGGCGGTCGTAGTTGAGGCGTTCGGAGAGTTGACCAAGAATCTGAGTCCGAAGGTCTTCGGCGACGTTACCCTGATCGTCAACTTTGCCGACAGTACGGGCTATCTCGGTGAGTTTTTCATCGAGCATGAGGTATATCCGGCCTTCGATGGTATCGGAAAGTACAAGGTTGTACACCTGGGCGGTGTAGTTCTGACCGTAACGATGGATGCGTCCGATGCGCTGTTCCACGTCCATAGGGTTCCAGGGCAGGTCGAAGTTGAAAAGAATACGGGAGAACTGGAGGTTGATGCCTTCCCTCCCTGCCGCAGTGCAGACGAGGACACGGGGGCCGTCCTTTTGACGGAAGCGCCGTTCGGCAGCAACTTTGGCTCCGTGGTCGCCACCACGCAGTACGGCTACTCCCTGCCCGGGAAAGGTCTGGTTGATTTCATGGGCTATCAGGTCGACGGAACCGAGGTAGGTGGCGAAGACGACGATCTTTTCGTCGGGGTTCTGCCGCCATAGTGTTCCAAGACCATCAAGGAGTTTTTGTGCCTTGGTTTCGCGCTGTTGCGGAAAAGCGCTGAGAAGTTCGACAATGCGCTGGCGTTCTTCCGGCAAATGCAGATTTACGGCAGCGGCTGCGGCCTCTTCAGCATGCGTCGATGCATATTCGCTGCCATAGGGATCTGCGGCCATTTCGAGAGCGTCCTTATCGAGCTTTTTGAGCAAGCGATATTTGAGGTCGGCAAGCACCCGGTCCGCTTCACTGCGCCCCATGCTGTCATGCGGCAGAGCGAATTCTTCATGGATGAGTTCCCGTGCTTCACTGATGAGTCGTTCCCTCCCCTCGATGTCGAGTTCCCGATCCCTAAGGTGGGCTTCGTGCAGTGTCAACATCAGCAGGCGCCGTTTGAGTGTACGGCGAACCGCAGCAAAGCTGGAGGCAGCAATTTTCTGAAAGATCGCCATGAGAAATCCAAGCGCACGACCCTGATTACCCTGGCGCCGGGCGAGGTTGAAGCCGTCCTGAAGGTATTCGCGCAGCTTTTCATAGAAGCGGCGTTCGTCGAGATTCATCAGGAACGATTCGGTATGCACACAGCGACGAGCGAAGAGTGGCGAGCCATCCGGCTGGCAGGCATCGGCTTTAGAGCGGCGGAACATAACCGTGTTGAGGCGATGGCGATTGCCGAGCATATCTTCGGGGTTGGCGAAGAGTGTGGGATTCATCAGTTGGACCAGCATCCAGAACTGGAAGTGATTGCCCTGGTGCGGAGTGGCTGAGAGCAGCAAGAGATCCCGTGAATGATCTTTGAGAGCTTCTGCGAGCTTATAGTTCTCGGTTTTTCTGACCTTTCCACCGTTGCGGGATGCCGACAGGTGATGCGCTTCGTCGAAAACGACAAGATCCCAACGAGGGGCATCGAGCAGGCGCCGGATACGTGCCGGACGTTTGAGGGTATCAATGCTGGCGATTAGTCGGTCGTGCTTGGCAAAGGCGTTTGTTTTGCGATCGGTAATATCACCTTCGGAACCAAACACTTCGAAGCCCAGATTAAAGACCTCGTTCAGCTCCCTGTGCCAGTTGTTGACCAGTCCTGCAGGAACAACCATGAGCGCACGATCGAGTTCACCTCGACTGGCCAGTTCGCGGAGAATGAGCGCTGTTTCGATGGTTTTTCCCAGTCCTACTTCATCGGCAATAAGGAAACGCCGTGGCGATGCGGTGGCGATGCGGTGCGTGAGCACAACCTGATGAGGCAACAGGTCAATCCGGGCGGAGGTGAGGGCCGAAGCGCTTTCCATGATGGGCAAGGCATGTGCTTCATAGGAGAGCCATGCCTTACGGGCTCGATCAGCACCACTATCGACGGAACGGAGAATGCGCTCAAGACGCGAGCGTTCCTGACGTATTGAACCAACAGGAACACGGCGCTCACCGATACCGAAGAATGCGCGCAGGTAACCGTCCCGAACCGGTTCAAGAATGACCCCCTGACCGAATTCACTATGGACTATCCGTTCACCGGGCAGAAATTGCAGCTCCGATTCCATAATGCCGCCTCAGGTTATTCGCGAGTGAAACAATCCAGCGGATTTATCACGCTCTTTCAGGATAATTTCCTGCGGGTACTCGTTCGCCTGACCCCAGAGAATACGTCCAAAATCAAGCTTGCTTTCCCGATAGGGTGCTTCACAGAGCCACTTGACCTCATCGGTAGGAATATGCACCTCGATACGATTGCGTCCCAAAGGCAGCCAGAAGATGAGCGCTCCTTCGCTTCCGTACTCGTCCTGAAAAGAGAGGATAGCAGATTTAACCGCATCACCAAGCCAAAACTCGGCATCCTCAGGAGTCAACAGGTCAAGGGAACCATCAAGTCCGGCGACTACGAGGGTACGACCATGATTGCCCGGAAGTTCCTCAGGCCATTTGCCGACAGCCTGCATAAACTGCCGAAGGCTCCAAACCTCAGTTGCCAAACAGAGCTGATTACGGGCCTCTTCATCCCAAATCCAACTGGTACCTTGCCGTTGCCAAACCGTGTCGAATAACTGCCTCATGCTTCATCCTCCTCACCAAAGAGTGAAATTTGTTTCGGAAGCGGCGACCGGCTGGCATTCCATGCATTAAAGATGGTGATTGCACGCGATGCCGCATTACTGATCGGCTGGTCAGGCGCGTTGCGATACGACCATTCGAGCAGGGGCTTGAGCGCGACGTGCGGCTTGAAATTATCGTTTCTGAGGGTATCGGCCGCATTGATACCGCTGCCATCGAAGCAGGCGCCAATAAGCACCAAGGCTTGATCGAGATCGGAGGTAAGACGACGCCGGTGCTTACCTGACCATTCACGGGCAAAATCAAGCGGGTTTGTTCGTATGAAAACCTTGCTTTTTTCAAAACACCACCCTCGCTGCACGAAATCATCAGGCGTTGTAATTGAACCTTTGAGGAATTTCTGCATCTGATCGCGCTTCAGCTCCGGGGCATTACTGAAAATCCGCAGGAACTGGCGGGTAATCGGTTCAGCATTCACCGGAGGCAAATCCTTGCCCTTATCGGCATCTTCATCGATAAGCTGATTGATACCGAGCAAGGCATCCCTGACCGAGATGGTTCGATCATCGTCAACATAAACCTTGCCATAATGACGTGAGAAGTATTCCAGGGCTTTGCCACGACGAATGACCTGTATATCGGCTGCCGGCAGGCCTTCCTTGGCATGGTTCTCCAGCATCGCCTGAATCTGCCGAACATCAGCCATGACCTCACGGCGCATCCGACCCCAGCTAACTGACTTGGGTTCTTCTATGCGCTTGCGACACACGTGGATGATATCGTACTCGATGGTCTTTGAGCCAAATTGACCAGAATCCATTGAGGTATCAGCACGTATTGGATATGTGGCCTCGAGATAAAAACCAGCCTCAAATAGTGACTCCAGCACAGCAACCCATGGTTCGTCCTCACTATGATGAAATGTAAATACCAAGAGACCACCGGGCTTTAAGATACGGTTAGATTCCCTCCAGCACTGAGTGAGCAACCTTTGATAGAAGGCATCAGGGTTTTCCGGCTCACGTGCAGGATTCGTAACTACTGTGCGCTGTAGCCAAGCCTTACAAGAGATGAGGGAAGGCCCCTCGCACTCGGCTTGCAGGAGCAGGGTGCAAACCACCGTAAGCGGCGTTGGTCAAAAGCTCTCGTCGTGAGCATTACGGAAAAGTCATCGTA
>CAIPYV010000060.1 GCA_903869365.1 uncultured Chlorobiaceae bacterium | reverse complement strand
GGAAAATATCAACGACATCCATCCTGTCGATCTGGCTGATATTCTCGAGGAGCTGGAAGGCAGCCAGCGTATGGCTGTATTCAATCAGATTGAGCCGGAACTGGCATCCGATACCCTCGAAGAGGTTGAACCGCGAGTACAGCGTGAGCTTATCAGATCAATGGAAAAAGGACGAGCTGCCGAACTGATCAACGACATGAGTCCTGCGCAGGTCGCCGATATTCTTTCAGCATTGCCTGCTTCGGAAGCTGATGAGATGATTGAGTTTGTTGACAGTGAAAACAAAGAGAGGGTACAGCAGATGATCGATAAGCACGATGAAAACATCATGCTCTATGCTACACAGCAGGTTATCAAACGACAACACGACACTGTCGTGAGGGATGTCATTACCAATTATCGTGACGTTGCAGGCGATATGGATGTCATCATGTATGTCTATGTTGTCAATGAAGAGAATATCTTGCAGGGCGTTGTCGATTTAAGGGAGTTGATTGCCGCTGAGCCGAACCAGACACTTGGTGAGATTATGACCGATAGCCTCATTACTCTCACTCAGGATGAAACCCTGCAGGATGCGTTTGATATGTTTGAGCGTTACTCCTTCCGTGCTATCCCCATAACCGATGAGAGTGATCACTTGCTTGGTGTCGTTTCTTACCATGATATCAAGGGAATCAAACCTCGATTTGATTAATTCAGGAGTTTGATGGACTTTGATTCGTTACAGGAGTTCTGAACAATAAGGCTTGAAGTTCGGCAGAGACTGGGCCCGAGTGGTTTAAAAAGAGAGCCTGACTGTTTATTTTCGGTTCTGCATTATTAATTCTGGAGTATAGGCCATCAGGTTTCATTTCCCATGCTTTGACATTGTCGCTCAGCATCAGCTCAAGATTTGCTTTGACCACCTGAATGAGTGATTTGTCAAACACAGGAAAAATTGTTTCTACCCGGTCATCAAGGTTTCTCGGCATGATATCGGCACTGCCGAGATAAAGCTCCTCTTTGCCCCCATTGTGAAAGAAGTATGCACGGCTGTGTTCAAGAAAACGGCCAATGATGCTGATAACCCGGATATTATCACTTATCTCAGGGATTGCTGGCTTCAGGCAGCAGATCCCGCGAACAATAAGATCGATGGTGACGCCTTCACAGGATGCCCTGTAGAGTGCCCGTATGGTTCTGGCATCCACAAGGGAATTCATTTTCATAATTATTCTTCCCTTTCCTGCCTGCCTGCACCACTCAACTTCACGATCAATCATTTCGATAAGCCTCTCCCTGGTGTTGATCGGCGAGACAAGCAGCTTTTTATACGCGGTATGTTTTGAATAGCCTGTCAAGGCATTGAAAAGTTCTGCCACTTCATTGGCAAGTTGTTCGTTGGCTACAAAGAGACTGTAGTCCGTATACATTTTTCCTGTTGAAGGGTTGTAGTTTCCTGTACCAAGATGCAGATATCGTTTCAGTTTGTTTTGCTCACGGCGAACAATCAGGGTAAGTTTTGCATGGGTTTTCAGGCCAGGCAAACCGTAGGCTACATGCGCTCCGACATCTTCAAGAGCCCGAGCCCAGACGATGTTGTTTCCTTCGTCAAATCTTGCTTTGAGTTCAACAAGAACGGCAACCTGTTTGCCCCTTTCAGCCGCCTTCATCAATGCCTTGACAATTGGTGAATTACTTCCTACCCGGTAAAGTGTCTGCTTGATTGAAAGAACATCAGGATCAACGGCCGCCTGGTTGATAAAATCAACGACCGTCTGAAACGAGTCGTATGGATGATGCAGCAGTTGATCTTTAGCTCTTATGGCACTGAAAATATCCGTACTGAACTGATCTTCAATCCGGTTCTTGGGCACAAAAGGCTCATCTTTCAGGGTCGGTCGATCTATCTTCAGAAGATCAATAAGACAGCTGAGCCCGAGTGCCCCGTCTATTTCATAGACGTTTCGCTGGGCAACATCGAGATTTTTTATGAGCAGTTTTCTTACCGGCTGAGGCATTGCCGGGGTGATATCGAGCCGGACAACTTTGCCGTAACGACGTGACCGGAGTCCCTGCTCAATGGTCTTCAGCAGATCACCAGCTTCATCTTCCTCAATTTCAATATCAGCATCGCGAATCAATCTGAAGAGATGCGATTTTGCAATTTTCATCTTTGGAAAGAGGTGTGAAAGATTGCTTTCAATAAGATCCTCAAGCCAGATAAAACGGATGATCCCGTCACCGTCGGTGAACCCCTTGATATCGTTGAGTCGCAGAAGACGCGGAAGGATGCTCGGAACTTTCACTCGGGCAAACTTCAGTGAACTGCTCCCCTCATCTTCCAGTTCGATGGCGAGGTTCAGCGAGAGGTTCGACATAAAAGGAAAGGGATGGCCTGTATCGAAAGCCAGAGGTGTGAGTACGGGATAAATTTCTTTTCGGAAATAATGACTCAGGGCATGCTGCTCGATTGCTGAGAGCTCTGATACCCGAAGAAACTCGATGCCTTCCTTTTTCAAGGCTGGCAGGATGTCATTATAAAAGCAGTTATTACGCTCGGTGAGCTGCTGCAGAACCATCGTACGGATCTTGTCGAGCTGTTCAGCTGGAGTATACCCGTCGATTGTCCGCTCCTGAATACCGACTTCATACTGATTCTCGATACCCGCAACCCGGATCATAAAATATTCATCGAGGTTTGAGCTGAAAATCGATATAAATTTTACCCGTTCCAGAAGCGGATGAGCTTCTGGATTAAGTGCTTCCTCAAGTACCCTCTGATTGAAATCAATCCAGCTCAATTCCCTGTTGACATACAAGGATGTATTAAAAAAATTAGGCGCTGGTTCGGTACCATTGTTTTCAATCACTGACAGCATAAAAAAGATCGATTGTTAACTGATAAAAATATTTCAGGTTATCATGAGATCATCGGCTGAAATCAGCACTCAGTTTTTGTTTGATAGAAGCTCATGAAACAGCTGATTGGTCTCATCATTATCAAATGAGCGGAATGTTTTGTGAAATTTTTGTCGTGCATCTTCCTGCTTTTGAAAAAGGATTGCCATAAGGCCACCCATTGATGCGGAATATGAAAGGCCTTCTTTACTTACGGGCACTGAATCAAGACGGTCATGAAGAAACTGAAGCTGAACAGCAAGATCGACAAAGTCACCGAGATTTTCCTGCAACTCCTTCATCTGTCTTATAACGGTATTAATAGTTTTATAAGGAAAAATCGAAGAGAAAAATTCAAGCAGATATCTGAGTTTTTTGCAGTCGATCCGCAAAGCATGAAGTTCGGCATCAGTTGTTTCTGAACTGATTTGACGGCCATGGCGAATGACTTTTTTCCATGCTTTTTTTATAGTCTCCACAGCAACTGTTCTGGTGGAGAGCGTAGCGTTCGGGGCCTTCTCGGAATCCGGGAGAGAGACTCGACGCACAAACTTATTCCACTTATGAAGAAAGGATTGATAGTCGCTGGATTCAAGATAACGACAAAACTGTTTGTGAAGTTTTTTGCGGGAAGCCTCGATATCACTGAAAAAGAGTTTCAGTGGCGGCTGGAGAACTGGTGGAAGATAGTGAAAAAAACTCTCCTGCTGTTGAAGATAGACATCGCTGTCCCGTAACTGGTTTGTCTGTTTTCCGAGTTCTTCAAAGGCATTGAGATAAAATGCAGTTTCTTTTGGATCATAAATCCCTTTAAGCTGCTTGAGTATTGATCGGGTTCGACGAATGGAAACACGATAGTCGTGCAGAAACTCGGTATCAATATTGTTTTTTATGCCATTTTCATTCTTTTGCAAGATGGACTGGGTGAATTGAAGCAGGCGTTGGGTACTTTCATGAATTGAGGCATCTGCATCAAGAGAGAGAAGGATTTTTGATGAGTAACCTTGAACGTTTTGCCCGGATGCATCCATGATCAGCAGAAAGAGTTCTTTGAAATCAAGAGTTCTGCCAAGTGAGTTTTGATGCACGGCCTTCTCTATTTGTTCCTTATATCCCCTTAGTGGTATCAAGGAAAGAAGGGATGCAAAGAGCTCCTCTTTTTTCTTGTACGTAAGACATAATGAGGTGGAGGTGAGAACACCGATTGTTTTTTCGTTGTCGTCAAGGATCTGGTATGAACGAATAAGTGTCGTAATGGAACAGAGCTTGATAAACGCCCTGATACCGCTGTATGAAAAAAGTATTTCCTTTAACTTTCCAACAGGAAGATCAGCAGGTAAAAAAAAAGAAGGATTTCGCTTGAAGGCGACAGAAAAAGTTTCCTGGCCGGTGTTAAGGTCGACCAGGGAAAGCGTTTTGTTTGTTTTTACAATGACAACCTCTTTCTCAAAAGCATCCCATTCGAAGGTATCGTAGAAATCAAGCTGATCTTTTGTTGACGAAATGGCCTGGAGCCGCCATCCGCAATGAAGAACTTTTTCAAATAGCAAACCGGACTCTTCGGGCGGCGTTACGGTCAAATATATTGTTTTCGGAGTGTGCATGATTTACCTCAGTGAATGGAAAATGCCCTGACCATTAAGGCATAGAAGAGATATCAATATAGTTACCCTTTACATTACAGGCAGCCCTCACTTGTTCTTCGGTGAATATCCCGTCATGCTCGCCGCAGATAAAATCACCACCAACTTTTTTGAGTGCACCATCAAGGGTTGCAAGAGGATTACCTGAACAATTAAAGTGTCCTTTAACCTTTTTTGGTGAACCCTTCAGTGACGTGAGCTGGTTTTTTGCACAATTGAAATCGCCTTTAACTTTTTTCGGCGCGCCCTTGAGTGTTGTCAGCAGGTTCCTTGAACAATCAAAGTAACCTTGAATTTTATCAGGGCTACCATCAAATGAGGTCAGCTGATTGTTTGAACAATTAAAATCACCCACTTCCTGAGGAGTTCCTTTGAGTGAGGTCAGCTGATTCCCTGAACAATTAAAATATCCACCAACCTCTTTAGGAGCTCCCTTGAGAGTTGTCAACTGATGATTTGAACAATCAAAGTTTCCATAGACTTCGACAGGGCCCCCCTTGAGTGAGGTGAGCTGGTTACCGGCACAAGAGAAATCGCCGACCACAAAATCAGGGGCACCGACAAGAGTGGTCAACAAATTGTTTGAACAGTCAAAATCTCCGCGAACATCATCAGGGCCACCATCAAGTGAGGTCAGCTGGTTTGCGGAACAATCAAAATCAATCACTTCGTGAGGCGAACCTTCGAGTGATGTAAGCCGGTTATCTGAACAGGAAAAATCGCCTCCAACTTTATGTGGCCCTCCCTCAAGAGTTGTCAACAGGTTGGCGGAACAATCGAAATTGCCCTTGACCCTTTTAGGAATACCGGTCAGTGAGGTTAACTGGTTGTTATTACAGTCAAAATCTCCTTGAACATCCTTCGGTGCACCCTCAAGAGAGGTGAGCTGATTGTGTGAACAATCAAAATTATCAACTTCTTCAGGAGTACCTTCGAGTGAGGTGAGCTGGTTATCTGAGCAAGAAAAATCACCTCCAATTTTTTGAGGGGCTCCCTCCAGCGTTGTGAGCTGGTTTGCGGAACAATTAAAATTGCCCTCCACTATGTCCGGGCATCCTTCAAGTGAGGTTAATTCCTTATGTGAACAATCTATGTCACCCTTACCATCAAGGTTGCCCATGACATCTTTAAAAGTTACTGATTTTACTTCTTTTGTCATTATGTTAACCTATCCTCTTATCAATACCTGTTATAGAAAACTTGTTTTCAACATCATTGCCGACAACTCCATGCAGTTCAGTCATCAAGGGATTCGAGCAGATTTTCATAGAAATCACCCTTATGGCGGACGATTACACCAGTGACGAGGTAAATGACCTCACGGGCAATCCTTGTGGCATGGTCACCCATACGTTCGATATAACGCGATATGCTTAATGCCGCTATGAGTTCATCGACATTGGCGGCTTCGGTTTTCATCAGCCTCGTTACCTTTTTAAAGACCGCGCGGTGCATGACATCAATCTCCTCATCAAGAGCACAGACATCATCAGCAAGATTACGGTTTTTGGAGATGAACGCCTCAATGGAGTGCTTCACCATGTCACCGGCGTGCACACCCATCTTTTCAAATTCAAACGATTCGAGCATCTCCGGACTGATTTCGGGCATACGGTCAATGATATGCACTGCAAGGTCACCGATACGTTCGAGATCATCGTTGATCTTGATGATGGTGACAATGGTGCGCAAG
>CAIPYV010000059.1 GCA_903869365.1 uncultured Chlorobiaceae bacterium | reverse complement strand
GAGATGGAGGGCGCTTGGGGCTCTGATGGTTGGATAAACCTTGCATATAAGACTCTTGTATTTGCGCCTTCGACCAGTTGTAATCGGTTCTTTCATGCCGCCCCCCGCAGCGCCAGCATTCGTTGGACACTCAATTGTACGATAAAAACAACGTCCCCCTGTGGGGACGGTTCTTGCGCCTTTACCGTCCCATATTGTCTTATACTCGCAAGGACTTGAGGGCTATGTCTGGAGCTGTTAATACTATCTTGAGCAGCGCAGCGGCGGGCCCAGTGGGATGATGACGATGCTGTTCCCAATTTTGTAAAGTCCTGATACTGACACGCATCATTAAAGCAAACTCACGTTGGGAAAGTCCGATTTGCTCACGCACAGCTTTCACATCTGGTGATGTTATCTTGAAGTAGCGAGAAGCGTTGGATTTACCCTCAGAAATATCCTTCGCTTCTTTCAGACTTTGCACCAAGTCATCAAACAGTGTCTTTTCCATATATTCACAAATCCTTAACAAATTCACGCAGAACGGCAGTTTCCTTGTCTGTCAAATTATCCTTTTTCGACTTCGGATATACAACTAAAAGGTAAATCAAGGAACGGTCCTTTACCCAATAGTAGATCACCCTAACCCCACCACTTTTACCTCGTCCCTGAGCTGCTTGACGTAGCTTTCGAATACCACCCCCTCCCTTGATGAGATCGCCACGCAAAGGATCTTCAAGCAAATCATTTTGTATTTTCGAATATTCATCGTCTGACAATAAAGCCGTAACCATGCGGGTAAAGGTAGGGGTTTCAATAAACTCCATAGTTTCTCTTTTATCCACCAATGGTAAAAAGCGCAAGCACCTTAGCAATACGTCTGACTTTCTATCACTTAGTTTACACTTTTACCTTGTATTTCGCAAAAATCCAATAAGTCATGATGAGAAAGAAAGTGCTGCTGAGTGAAATCAAAATAGTTGGCGGTGGGCACCGGCAGGTCTTGTATACTCTTTGAACACGTCTGCCTTCGCAGGACAGGCAACTGTACGATAAACACAACGTCCCCCTGTGGGGACGGTTCTTGCGCCTTTACCGTCCCATTTTTTCTCTCTAACTTATTTTAGATAGCTTTTCCCAACCTTCATCCCAGTTGGAGCAAAAAATTGGTTCAATACCAAAGGGGCGTGATTGCCAAAATTCTGAACGATCTGTGGCATGAACAAGAATATGTGTCTTTTGGTGTTCGTTTATTCTTGCCAAGTTTCTGGCTCGCTGTGCGAGCAACCACCATAATCCACTATCCTGGTCCGATAAGCCAACACCAGCGAATATCAATGGGCGATAGAGAAAATCGGCCACCCAGGTTAATGGAAAAGGGGGCTCTCCGAAACTGCCTGAAAAATTATTTACACCTTCACTTGCTTTGCGAAGGGCAGAGAGTGCTTCTGAATGTTGAACATCGCTCATTTTCATGTTTATGCCGACCTGACTCTCCCACTGTTTTAAAAGAGAAAATGCCTGCTTAATAGCATGTGGAGCACTGCCGTAATCATGCAACCCCATACGAATGGTATCAGGCATGAAACAATTGCCATTGGGAAACCAAATACGGCGGCAAGCCCCACCATCAACCCCTTCTATCCGTTTACTGAACGTTAGCCGCTTCAGCTCTTGACCCTTTTGTATACCTAAAGGCTCATCAGCTGGGCCAACATCAATCATATCGCTTTCTGACAACCATGCAGCATCAAAATTGAGCGAGATAATTGAGCCCCATTGGTCCAACTTTGGAAAAGCTGAACGGGTTGAATGTGGATAATTTTTGGAAGCCTCTTGTAAAATAGATGCTACGACTTTTCGCGCTTTTTTCTCTACAACGTTTGCAGCAGACTCAAGCGACTTAACATCTTTTCCCTTATGACCTTTGTACCCCTCTTTCACCGCACAGGTAATCAAGCTTTCCCAACGCTGAACAGGTGTATGCAATTTAACAGGTACTGCAACTCCCATTTGAACAGCTACCTCATCAACAAGAGCATGCCAATTATAGAGTGGACGAATCGTCAAACGATCCACATCACCAAAGACATGGTGATGGAAGCCGCTGCCAAAGATTAGGGCTGGTTTTAACTGATCTGCCATTACAGTGAATTTAATGCTTGAACGACTCTTGAGCAGGCTTTGCCGTCGCCGTAGGGGTTGTGGGCTTTGGACATTTTTGAGTAGTGTTCATGGTCATTGAGGAGGTGGGATACCTCTTTGATGATGAGTTCTTTGCTGGTTCCTACCAGGTGGACTGTTCCGGCTTCGAGGGCTTCGGGTCTTTCTGTCGTATCCCTCATGACCAGTACTGGTTTGCCGAGGCCGGGGGCTTCTTCCTGGATTCCGCCGGAATCTGTCAGGACGAGGTATGAGCGGCTCATGAGGTAGACAAAGGGAAGGTAGTCGAGGGGTTCGATGAAATAGAAATTCTTTAAGTCACAACTCTCACCAAAAACGGCTTGTATTGGTTGGCGTACGTGGGGGTTCAGGTGCATTGGATAGACAAAGTCAACCGTAGGATAACTTTCTGCCAGTGCTTTAAGGGCATTGCAAATATTGATAAAGCCATCTCCGAAGTTTTCACGGCGATGTCCGGTTATCAGGACAAGCTTGCGGGTTGTGCCAGGTGTATCGTTTTGGAGTGTATCGCTCGTTTGCTTTGCCCAGGAGTCGACAAGCTCTCTTGACAAACCGAATGCCTCAAGGGCAGCGAGAATACTCTGTTCTATATCAGGGGTTGTTTCAATTTTATTGAGAACCCAGTAGAGTGCATCGATGACCGTATTGCCTGTAACATAAACACTATCCTCAGCAATATTTTCACGCAGCAGATTTTCTTGACTCAGGCTTGTAGGGGCAAAATTGTAGGTAGCGATGCGTCCTGTAAGCTGACGGTTCAACTCTTCAGGCCAAGGGCTGTATTTTTTGTTAGTCCTTAATCCTGCTTCGATATGTGCTACAGGGATCTGCTGGTAAAAGGCAGCCAAGGCGGTTGCTGTGGAAGTGGTTGTATCTCCATGAACAACGACAAGATGGGGTTTGACCTCGGTGAGGATATCACGCATGCCAGTGAGAACTCGCGAGGTAATATCATAGAGATCCTGTCCCTGCTGCATGATATTGAGATCATAATCGGGCACAATATCAAACAACTCCAGTACCTGATCGAGCATTTCGCGATGCTGGCCTGTTACAGCGACAACGGTTTCGAAGGCTTCAGGATGAAGTTCAAATTGCTTTACCAAAGGAGCCATTTTGATAGCTTCCGGTCTGGTACCGAAAACGATCAGAACTTTTTTCTTTTCCACTAAT
>CAIPYV010000058.1 GCA_903869365.1 uncultured Chlorobiaceae bacterium | reverse complement strand
TCTGGTGCGGAGGAAAGATCCAGTAGGTTACCCTTAATTTTTTTAATGTGCTCTTCAGCACGAGATCTCAAGTCTGAGAGAGAAGTTACTGTATTGATGGGCATATAGAAAAGAGTTATACAATATCTTTAGGAGACACTTCATCAAAGACGATATGGAGAGTACTGTGGCACTGCTCCCGTTCGGTAATCGTTATGCATGAGAGATCAGTGCTGAGGGATGATGAGCAAGTTCGGCTATGAGATTGAGAAGTTCGGTTTTATTGATAGGTTTGGTGATGAAGCCACTGCAGCCGGCTTGTCTGGCTTTGAGTTTGTCTTCTTTTGAGGTGAAGGCTGACTGGGCGATAACGGGAAGGTCAGGGCGGAGCTGTTTGATCTGCCGGGTAGCCTCAAAACCGTTCAATAACGGCATCTTAATATCCATGAGTACCAGATTGATCTCCGGGTGATGCTCTACAATTTCCACGGCTTCCATACCGTTTTCGACACAAAGCATGGTGATATTTTCTCCTTTCAGGCTCTTTTGCAGCAGAAGGGTGCTCATGGCGTCATCTTCGGCTATAAGAATGCTGAGTGCAAAGTGCTGAGAGCTGAGTGCTGAGTACTGAGTGGAAGATGAGAGGGTCGGTGTATTGACCGGGGTATACGGGAGTGTGAACAAAAAGGTACTCCCTTCGCCATTTACTGATTCAATCCATATCCTGCCGCCAAGCATTGCAACATAGGCTTTGGTAATGCATAATCCGAGCCCTGCCCCTTCGTAGCCTCTGGTCAAGGTGTTGTCTACCTGTTTGAAGCGATCAAAAACCTGATCTGTCATGTCTGCCGGAATACCAATGCCTGAATCAACCACATAAAACTCAAGGATGCCATCCTTTCTTCTATAGCCGAAATCAATACCACCTTGCAGGGTAAATTTCAAGGCATTCTTGACAAGGTTGGTCAAAATCTGGTTCAGCTTGACGCTGTCGGTTGCAATGATGCTTTCGGTGTCGGAAAGTTCTGTGGTACATGTCAAAAACAACCCTTTTAATTCAGCTTCCGGCTTGAAAAAGGCAAGAATATCGTCTAAAAGCTCGTTGACCGGGGTTGGGGTTATCTGCAATTTTGTTTCTTCGGCATCAATACGTGAAATATCAATAAGATCATTAATCAGATTGAGCATGCGCTGGCCGCTTTTCTGAATGAGGTCGATATATTCAGCCATTTCTTCGCCTGATAACTGCGGCTCTTTGAGGAGTTCTGAAAAGCCGAGAATACCATTCATTGGTGTGCGTATTTCGTGACTGATGTTGGCCAGAAACGCTGATTTCAAGCGGTCACTCTCTTCCGCTTTTTCTTTGGCCGAGATAAGTTCTGCCAACATGATTTTCTGTTCGGTGATATCCTCTTTCACTGCAAGAAAATTGGTTATTACCCCTTCTGCATTCAGCATAGCTGAAATTACAACGGATTCCCAGAAAAGTTCGCCGTTTTTCTTTTTGTTATGAAATTCTCCGCGCCATATACTGCCTGAAAGAATGGTTTCCCAAAGCGTTTTATAGAGTGATTCTGGTGTAAAACCCGATTGCAGGATCCTGGGATTTTTTCCTCTTGCTTCTTCTATCGAATACCCGGTGAGTTCGGTAAACATCGAGTTGACATATTCTATGTTGCCCTCAGGATCGGTAATGACTACAACAGCCGGACTCTGCTCTACAGCGGCACTCATTTTTTTAAGTTGCGCCTCTGTCTGCTTCCGTTCGGTGATGTTATTACTGGTGCCTATAATTCTGTAAATATGACCACTATCATTGCGAACAGGATTAAGGGTCGTATCCCACCAGGTTTTTTTGCCACGGAATGAGATGGACTCTTCATAGTGTATGGCTTTACCCGCCTGAATACAGCTCTGATAATTATGGATGACCGCTTCGGCAACTTTGTGTTCAAGAAACTCCTCGGGCGTTTTTCCAGTTATGTCCTCATTGTTCATGCCTGTGATTTGTTCGTGGACGGGGTTAATGCCCTTGAAGCGAAAGCCCCCGTCAGTTCTGACATCAACAACAAAAATTGAGTGATTCACCTCTTCGTAGATATTTGCAAGAAATTGCTGACTTTCCTTTAGCTCCTCATATTGCCTGCGAAGCAATGTCCGTTCAACAAGCCTACGATCAGTTATGTCGTTTATGATGAAGTAAAGCAGGGAGTTATGCTCAATGATAATGGGAGTACTGAATACTTCGACATCGCGGTGAGAGCCGTCAGCAAGTCGATGACGAAAGAGAAAATAATTTCGCTTTTCAGCAGTTGCCAGCTGCATTTCCGCCTCTACTTCCTGTTCTGTCAGGAGATTGATCTGTTTGATATTCATCCGGCACAGTTCATCATGCGTCCATCCATAGTAGTTGGATGCTGCAGGATTGGCATCGATAATGTTACCACCGAGAAGATCGACGATAAGTATCACGTTGTGTATGTTCTGAAACAGGCTCCGGTAGCGCGACTCACTCTGAGCTTGAGATGGCAACGTTGCTCGAGTGTCGAGGCTTTTGGTCGACAGTTTCTTTGCCATAGAAGGCGCTCTATATGGTTATCTTTATCAAGAGCTGCATCATTTCGAGCAGCTCGCTTTTTTTGATCGGTTTGGTGATGAAGCTGTCGCAGCCTGCTTCCTGAGCTTTTTCGTTGACCTCTTTTGAGGTAAATGCTGACTGGGCGATAACGGGCAGATCGGGGCGCTGCTGTTTGATGAGTCTGGTTGCATCAAAACCATTCATAACGGGCATTTTAATGTCCATCAGAACAAGGTTGATCTCCGGATGATGCTGAACTATCTCTACAGCTTCCCAACCGTTTTGGGCACAGAGAGTGGTGATGTTTTCACCTTTAAGGGTCTTTTTAAGCAGGAGAGTGCTTACCTCATCATCTTCAGCTATTAAAATACAGAGTGATACGTGCCGAGTGCCGAGTGCTGAGTGCCCGGGATGAAGAACTGTGGTATAGGGGATGGTAAAGGAAAAAGTACTTCCGGCACCCTCAACCGATTCGACATGGATTGAGCCGCCCATCATCTCAACATATGCCTGGCTGATGCTCAATCCGAGACCTGCTCCTTCATGGTTTCGCGTCAATGAGGTATTGACCTGATGGAATCGCTCGAAAATCCGATCTTTTATGCCGGCTGGAATACCAATACCTGAATCGATCACATAAAACTCAAGCATGTCCGCTTTTCGGATACAGCCAAAATCAATACCACCTTTTGAAGTGAATTTCAGAGCATTCTGGATCAGGTTTGTTACAATCTGGTTGAGTTTGATGCTGTCGGTTCTTATGATGCTTTCATTGTCGGTAAGCCCCGTTGTACAGCTTAACTGTAATCCTTTTTTAGTGGCTTCAAGTCTGAAAAAAGCCTCCACCTCTCTTAAAAGCAGATTAACCGATGTTTCGGTTATCTGAAGTTTTACCTCTCTGGCATCAATCTTCGAAATATCCATCAGATCATTAATCAGATTCAGCATTCGCTTGCCACTTTGATGAATGAGGTCGATATACTCGGACTGTTCATCTCCGGAGAGATGAGGATCTTTCAGGAGTTCCGAAAAGCCGATAATCCCGTTCATTGGTGTTCGGATTTCATGGCTGATATTGGCCAGAAACGCTGACTTCAAACGGTCGCTCTCTTCAGCCGCCAGTTTCCGAACGGTAATGTCGGTATGTGTACCGAGCACCCGGAGCGGTTTTCCGTCAGAAGTCCGGGTTAATAATTTACCGCGATCGAGGATCCATACCCAATGACCGTCTTTATGTTTCATCCGGCATTCGCATTCATAATGATCCAATTCGCCGTTGAAATGTTTTTCCGCAATGGCCATTGATTTTTTGAAATCATCCGGATGCGCGAGATCTATCCAGGTATGAATGTTCACCGGGGCAAGTTCTTCCGGAGTGTATCCTACTATTTCGAACCAGCGGTTATTCAGGATGGCTTCACCTGTCTGAACATTCCAGTCCCAGGTACCTATCTGTGCGGCCTCTATGGTTGCCTCAAAGCGCTCCTTGATTTCCTGTACTTTTGGTTCGGCCAGCTTTCGTTCGTTGACATCATGGATAATTGAATAGAGATAGCTTTTTCCATCGATCTCAATTGGATTGCTATACACCTCCACATCGCGAATGGTCCCGTCTGCTTTACGGTGTCGAAAGGAAAAATGTTTTTTCCCCGTCGATCTGGCTCTGTCCATTTCACTCATCACCTCTTCGGGAGTAAGGGTGTTGATTTGCTGGATACGCATGTTGCGGAGCTCATCAACTGGCCATCCATAATAGTCAGCAGCTGACTGATTGGCGTCGATGATGTTGCCTGTATCGGGATCGATAAGTAATTTGACAGCGGAATGCGCCTCAAACATTGACCTAAACTGTTTTTCACTTTTTTTCAGTGCAACTTCCTGCTGCCTGCGTTCGGTGATGTCGTGAATAATGTCGTAGATAAGTTCTTTGCCTTGTATCTCGATTTTTTTGGCAAATATCTCAACATCGCGCACAGAGCCATCAGCCCTGCGGTGAGGAAATGAAAAGTGCCATTGATCCAAAGATTCCCATTTATTGAGCTCGCGGGTAATTTCTTCAGGAGTACAGGTGTTGATCTGATTGATATTCATCTGCTTCAATACAGCAATCGGCCATCCGTAAAATTCAGCTGCTGACTGATTGGCGTCAATGATCTTACCGGTAGCTGGATCAATAATGATCATGATAGCCGAATTCCCTTCAAACAACATCCTGAACCGCTCTTCACTCTCTTTAAGCGCCTGTTCTGCCTGCTTTCGATCGGAGATATCGTTTATGATTGAAAAGAATACATCTTTGCCCTGTATGGTAATATTGTCGCTTACGACTTCCACCTCGCGGATGGAGCCACCCGCCGCTCTATGGTGAAATATATAGGTGTTTTGCTTTGAAGTTCTGAATTTATCAAGGTTTCCCTTCTGGACTTCAGGTGAGTCGATATTGATCTGATCAATATGCATCAGCTTGAGCTCTTCAACAGAGAGCCCGTAAAAGTCTGCTGCAGAGTGATTGGCATCAAGGATCCGCCAGGTATCGGGCTCCAATACCAGCATAATTGAAGAGTGTTTTTGAAAGAGCAGTCGGAACCGCTCTTCACTTTGCTTCAGTTCAGCTTCTGTTCGTCGATTCGTTTCACGGCTTCGCAACGTCGTGATACCATAGGCTAGATTATCAGCAAGTCCCATAAGAAAACTTGTCTCTTCCTCATCAAAGGCATCCGGTTGCGGTGAATAGATCGTCAAGACGCCAAAAGCTCCACTCTCATTTTTCAGAAGCAAAGACAAAAGCGAGGCGAAACCATGACGCAGCACTTCATCGCGCCACAGTTCAAAGAGCGGGTCGGTAAGTATCTGATTAACTGCTTGTGGCTGAGCAGTGCGGATGGCAACTCCTACGGGACCTCTCCCCTGCGGAACATCAGCCCAGGAGAGCTGGTGATGTTGATTGTACTCAGCAACAAACCCTGCCTCGGCAACAACAGAGAGACTTTTTGCCTCGTCTTGTTCTGCAAAACCAACCCATGCCATCCGGTATCCTCCGACTTCAATAACGATCCGGCAGATCTTATTGAGTAATTCGTGTTCATCATCGGCATGAATCAGTGCATGATTGCACTGGTTGATTGCACGAAGTGCCCGGTTCTTTGCTGAAGTGATTGATGTATTGCTCTGAGGTTTTTCAGGCATGAAGTAGCTTGTAATAAATACGGATGATAATAAAAATCCAGTCCGCTTTGAACCTGCTCTCTATGAAGTTTGTGAAGAAGCTCATTGCCTCTCCTCTATAAACTTGCACACTGAAAGAGTATTGATGAAGCTAACAACGTCTGTATCAAACAATGTCGGCATGACAAGCGGGTTTGTGCTTTACTTTTAATATTATACTCTTTTTTCGTGGAAGCCTTGTTACAAATCTTTATTTTGTCGCAAACTGCTTTGCTGGAAAATCTTTTAACAGGAACATCATGAGTGACTTGCCGAACTGCCCAACATGCAACTCGGAATACACCTACGAGGTCGGGGCTCTTTTGATCTGCCCTGAGTGCGCACACGAATGGTGCAAGAGTGCTGACCATGAGTCTGAAAAGGTCAGAGTCTGGAAGGATGCGAACGGCAACGTATTGCAGGACGGCGATTCCGTGACGGTGATCAAGGACCTTAAGGTCAAGGGATCGTCATCCATGCTCAAGGGCGGCACGAAGGTGAAGAACATTCGCCTCATTGACGGTGACCATGACATCGATTGCAAGATTGATGGTTTCGGAGCGATGCAATTGAAGTCGGAATTTGTCAAGAAAGCTTGATGGCGGGGGGAGTTTTAATCTGATATTAATCAAGAGATGTTATGACCAAGAAAAAAGAGTTACTGTGGCAGAGCCGTTTTTCGGAGCCTTTTGATCGGGATGCGCTTTTTTATTCTTCTTCGGTTCATGTTGACAGGAAGCTTTATCGGGAGGATATAGAGGGGTCGATTGCTCATGTCACCATGCTTGCTGAGGAGAATATTGTACGTGCTGATGAGGCGGGGCAGATCATTGGTGGGCTTCGTGAAATCGAGGAGGAGTTGACCGCCGGCACGCTTGTTCCGCATTGGGAAGATGAGGATATCCATACGGTTATTGAGAACAGGCTTAAGGATAAAATAGGAGCGGCAGCGGGTAAACTTCATTCGGGGAGAAGCCGTAATGATCAGGTGGCAACCGATACGCGCCTTTATATGCGCCGCCAGATCGGGGAACTTCAAACGTCGCTGGAAACTCTTTTGAAGGTTCTTGTGGATAAGGCGGAAACCTACAGGGAGACTATCATTTTCGGATATACTCACCTGCAGCGTGCCCAGCCTATTTCCGCCGGACACTATTACCTTGCTTATTTCAATATGTTTCTCCGTGACCGTCAGCGCCTCGGGGACCTCATGAAACGGGTCAATATCTCTCCGCTCGGTGCGGCAGCTTTTGCGGGCAGTACGCTGCCGCTCAATCCTCACAGAACGGCGGTTTTGCTTGGGTTTGACGATCTTTTTTCAAACAGCATTGACGCCGTGAGTGACAGGGATATGGTGATTGAATTTATATCAGACTGTTCCGTGATCATGATGCATCTGTCGCGGTTTGCTGAGGATCTGATTCTCTGGAGTTCTTATGAATTCGGCTATCTGAACATCAGTGATGCCTTTGCGACAGGATCATCCATCATGCCGCAGAAAAAGAATGCCGATATTGCTGAGTTGGTCAGGGGCAAGACGGGAAGGGTGTATGGTAATCTTGTTGCGATGCTTACCATCATGAAAGGACTCCCGCTATCCTACAACAGGGATATGCAGGAAGATAAACCACCTCTTTTTGACAGTGCTGAAACGGCCGTTTCGAGTGTGAACATATTTGCCAAGCTGTTGGAGCATACTACCCTGCGGGAGGAACGGCTAGCTAAACTGACCTCTGATGATCTGAGCCTTGCAACAGAAATTGCTGAATATCTTGTAGGGAAACAGATCCCGTTCCGAGATGCACACCGCATAACCGGTAAAATTGTCACCTGGAGCATTGCTTCGGATATTACCCTGCCAAACATTCCTCTGGAAAAGTTCAGAGAGTTTTCCGAAGCTATTGGTACGGATATCTACGAGTGTCTCAAGCCGGACAGCAGCGTTAATTCAAAAAAAACACACGGCAGCTGTTCTTTTGACTCTGTTGCATTCCAGATCGAAGAGGCCAGAAAAGAACTTCAGTTCAACACTGCCGGTGATGTCCGTACGATCGTGTGACGTTCTATTACTTTAAGTTCGGCTATATCGGCAACTATTGCTGCCGACTGATTGATCAGTACATCCTTGTTCAGGCTTCTGGCTGAATCCGGAGCCTGAACCCACTGCTTTTCGATCTGCTTGATCGCTTCGATCTCCGATTTGAAGACGGTGTCTTGCAGTGATGTCAACTTTTTCTTGCGGATCTGGTTAAGTATATTTACATCATGTAAATAGGCTTGGTAAAGGTGATTTTTCGATGAGCGTTCCTGAAATTTTTTCTTCAGCAAACCAATCTCTTCCTGATTGACCTCTGCTGTTGGCCGATAAAATGCTTTTGAAGTAGTACTCCAGGGCAGACTGCTGGTGGAGGTATCCTCTCCAATAATGGAGGTATCAATCATGGATGGCATGGCAATATCCGGCACTACGCCTTTATGCTGGGTACTGCCTCCGGAAATTCGGTAGAACTTTGCAATGGTGAGTTTCATCTCTCCAAGTTCAGGCTTCTTTCCAAAAAAAGCAAATGGTCTCTTCAGTTTGATAAGGCTCTGAACTGTTCCTTTTCCAAACGTTCTCTCTCCGATAATTACTCCGCGGCCATAATCCTGAATTGCCGCAGCAAAAATTTCAGAAGCCGATGCACTGTAGCGGTTGACAAGGAGAGCAAGCGGTCCACTATAGAGTTTGTGGCGATCTTCGTCCCTGAGCACCATTTTTCCGCCTGCCGCATTACTGACCTGAACAACAGGGCCATGTGCTATAAAGAGTCCGGTAACATTCACAGCCTCTTCAAGCGAGCCTCCGCCATTATCCCGCAGATCAATGACGACACCATCCACATGTTCGGTATTGAGTTCATTCAGAATACGGGCTACATCACGGCTTGTGCTGTTGTAGGTTCCGGAGTTCTTTTGCTGAGCTTCGAAATCAAGATAAAACGACGGAATGGTGATAACTCCGATTTTCATGCCATTCTGCTGAAGAATGCTTTTCCTGGCAGCCTGTTCTTCCAGATCGACCTTGTCGCGAAGGAGTTGTACTATTTTGGCCGGTCCACGACCTCCCTGGCTTGCAGGAAGAGTGTTGAGACGGACAAGAGTGCCTTTTTTGCCGCGGATGAGTTTTACCACATCATTGATTCTCCAGCCAAGAATGTCAACTATTTCGCCGGTCGTGCCCTGACCGACTCCAATAATTTTATCTCCTTTTTTCAAGAGATTACTTTTGTAGACAGGACCACCAGGTATAATCTCATTGATGACGGTATACTCGCTTTCGGTCTGCAGTTTAGCGCCGATTCCTTCGAGAGAACGGCTCATGTCGATCTGAAAGTTTTCGTACTCGTCAGGAGAGAAGTAGCTTGTATGGGGATCGAACGATGTTGTCACCGCGGACATATATGCCTGAAAAGCATCTTCGGGCTTCTGACGGTTCAGAAGATTGAGACGGTTGGTAAAACTTTTGGCAAGTGCTCCCCGAATAGTGCTGTTGCTTTCTCCTGAATATTTAAGGTTGAGCCACTGATATTTCAACTCTTTTTTCCATAGATCGTAAAGCTGGCGCCTGTCGGCAGGCCATGGGTCAGTTTTACGATCAAGATCGAGGGTTTCGGGCAGTGCAAAGTTGAAATGAATGGTATCTGCGGCGGCCCTCATAAAGCGCATTTTCTCTTTAGCTCTTTTCATGAAAAAGTTATAGATGCCAAACCCTGATGTTGCTTTGCCGGCAAGAAATTCCTTATTAATCCGTGACACATAAATTTTTTTAAGCGTTTCAACTTCGCTTGCTACGAAGTAGCTTCTGGTGCCGTCAAGATTGTCGATATAGCGGTTAACGATCTGCTGTGTAAGAGAGTCGTTGACGGATAACTTTCTGTAGTGATTCTGCAGGAGGTTTTGAGTGATATATTTACCTGCCTCTTCCTCTTCCTCGGTTGGTTTGAGTATCATCACGGGATCAGCCGCAACAGGTTTACCGGCAATTGAGGCTGACACAGACTCAGTGCTTCCCAAGAGAATAATAACGAGAAGCAGACTTTTTCTTGACATTTTATTATATGATGATCAAAGGTTCGGCAACCGCATCCAAGCTCTTGTTGAATGGGAAACTAATTATTTTTAAATTGCGAAATTCGTGGTATATCGTTACGGAATGGTCTATCAAGGAAGAAAATACGGCACATTATAATAATAAAAGGAGAGCTTTTCAATGGAAAAGAAAAATATCAGCTACAAAGAACTTGGACTTTGTAACAGTAGAGAACTGTTTAAAAAAGCGGTGACTGGCGGTTATGCCATTCCCGCCTATAATTTCAATAATCTGGAGCAGATGCAGGCTATCATACTTGCTTGCGTTGAAACCAGTTCGCCAGTTATACTGCAAGTGTCAAAAGGAGCAAGGAGCTATGCGAACGAGACTCTTCTCCGCTATCTTGCCCAGGGAGCTGTAGCCTACGCCGCTGAACTTGGAAACCCTATTCCTATTGTCCTTCATCTCGATCATGGCGACAGCTTTGAACTCTGCAAAGATTGCATCGACTCAGGATTCTCTTCAGTCATGATTGATGGTTCACATCTTTCTTATGAAGAGAACATCGAGTTGACCAAAAAAGTTGTGGCTTATGCCCATCAGTTTGATGTTACCGTTGAGGGAGAGCTTGGAGTGCTTGCTGGTATTGAAGACGAGGTTTCTGCAGCAGCCCATACCTATACCCGTCCTGAAGAGGTTGAAGATTTTGTTGCTAAAACAGGGGTTGACAGTCTTGCCATTTCCATCGGCACTTCACACGGCGCTTTTAAATTCAAGCCAGGCGAGGATCCAAAAATCCGCCTTGATATTCTTACCGAAATTGAAGAGCGCATTCCCGGATTCCCTATCGTTCTTCATGGCTCATCTTCCGTTCCACAGGAACTGGTCAAGACAATCAATGAGCATGGTGGAAAACTGAAGGATGCAATCGGTATCAGCGAAGATCAGCTTCGCCTTGCAGCAAAGTCGGCTGTGTGCAAAATCAATATTGATTCTGATGGACGCCTTGCCATGACTGCGGCTATCCGCAAAGTGCTTGATGAAAAACCTGAAGAGTTCGATCCAAGAAAATACCTTGGCCCGGCCCGTGATGCTCTTAAAAAACTCTATGTCCACAAGATCATCAACGTTCTCGGTTCCAACGGTAAAGCATAACTCCAATACAGAATTGTGCACTTATAAAAAAAGGCGCCTTACGGCGCCTTTTTTATGAAACGGTCTTTGCATCAAGAAAACGGAGTGCGGTATAGGCAAGCAGGCCACTGCCGATTTCAAGAGTTTGTTCTTCAGGGTTGAAGGTCGGAGAGTGCAGTGTATTGGCTTTTTCGGTAAGCGGCGTTCCTGTGCCAATCTGCCAGAAGGTTCCTGGACACTCCTGAAGGTAATAGGCAAAATCCTCGGCAGTCATGATCGGTTCGCTGTTGAGGACATTGTCGCTGCCAAGATAGTCGCTGCAGATGAGCGCTGCCTGTTCGGTCACAGCTGGATCGTTATAGAGGACAGGATACCCTTTCCTGATTTCTACTTCTCCCTCAACTCCAAGTCCTTCAGCAACATGGGTCACCGTTTGGCGCAACTTCTCCTGTATGAGGGATCGCAGTTCCTCGTTCATGGTTCTCATGGTGCCCGACATGGTAACCTGTCGAGGAATGACATTCGGTGCATTACCACCATGAATTGAGGCGATTGATACGACTGCGGGTTCATGTGGAGGGGCTACCCTGCTGACAAGATGCTGGGCCGCGGTGATGATATGAGCTGCAGCAAGTACAGGGTCAGCGGCTTTATGGGGTGCTGATGCATGCCCCCCCTGCCCTGTTACCGTGAAGTATAATTCATCAGTGGCTGCCATAAAACTTCCTTTGCACAAGGCAACTTTGCCGGTTTCAACATTTGAAAAACAGTGCTGTCCAATAATGAGCGATGGATTGAACCGCTTGAAAAGACCGGCATCAAGCAATGGTTTTGCCCCGCCTGGAGCTTTTTCTTCGGCTGGCTGAAAAACAAGAAGTACATCGCCCTGGAGCTGATCTTTCATTCCTGCGAGGATGTTTGCTGCACCAAGAAGCATTGCCGTATGCATATCATGACCACAGGCATGCATTTTTCCGGAGTCAAGTGAACAGAAATCGTGCAGGTTCTCTTCATGAAGCGGCAGCGCATCAATATCCGCCCGTAAGGCAACAACAGATCTGCTGGCTGAACTATGCTCCCCTTTTATAATGGCAACCACTCCTGTTTCAAGCAATGGCGGCTCAGGCGTAATACCAAGGCCGAGAAGATAGTCTGTAATGAGTGCTGTTGTCCTGACCTCTTCATAAGAGAGTTCTGGGTGAAGATGAATATCCCTGCGCAAGGCAATAACTTCAGGGAAAATCTCTGCTGCACGCTTCCGGATCCGTGCGGCAAGCGCGGTAAAGTGTTCTGTAGACATTGGATTTGCGTATTATAACTACATGTCCATAAAGTGTATAAACTCAAGAGCTTTCTCTCTGAGCTCATCATCTCTTTCTTTGAAGAATGGAGAGGCGTAGCGAATCAAATAGCCGTATTTTTCCATATTTTTAACAAGTCGAAAGAGGTCATGCGTCTGAACCCTGAAGGTGACCACTATACCCTCCCCCTCTGCAGCTGCATGGTACATGCCAAAACTCAATACTGTCGCATCGTTTTTTTCAAGTGTTGCAATAACCTCAGAGAGCTTCAGTTCAAATGAAGGTATATCGAATTC
>CAIPYV010000057.1 GCA_903869365.1 uncultured Chlorobiaceae bacterium | reverse complement strand
GACTGAAAATGACATAACTACTGCAATTCTAATCACTGCCTTCTTATCTAATTGCACTCATAGAGTATTGCGACTTAAAAACTTTTCTTTTTTTTAAGCCATTGAAAAAACTTCTTATCTAATTGCACTCATAGAGTATTGCGACTTTTCCTGTGATGATGACTATCATAAGGGTTTTCTTGACTTCTTATCTAATTGCACTCATAGAGTATTGCGACACCATGTCTCATGGTCTCCATGGCAGAGACCGATTTGCTTCTTATCTAATTGCACTCATAGAGTATTGCGACGCCATTTCAAGTTGGACAATTCTACCAGCATTCAAATCTTCTTATCTAATTGCACTCATAGAGTATTGCGACTATCAGAAATCAACTCTTCATAATGTTTAGTCAGGCTCTTCTTATCTAATTGCACTCATAGAGTATTGCGACTTTTATATCCCTTATAGCCTGACCATTCTGGTCAAGCTTCTTATCTAATTGCACTCATAGAGTATTGCGACCGATCTCAATTTCCCAATAAAAAGGATCCGTGTCGAAGCTTCTTATCTTATTGCACTCATAGAGTATTGCGACCCTTTAATCGTAATAAGACTATTTCGTTTTCGTTATGGCTTCTTATCTAATTGCACTCATAGAGTATTGCGACGCAAACCAAGAAATCCAGGATAAGTTTTTGAATTACTTCTTATCTAATTGCACTCATAGAGTATTGCGACATCAGAATGGCAGTATCAACCATGTCCTTGACCATGTACTTCTTATCTAATTGCACTCATAGAGTATTGCGACTGGAAGAATGAGGTCCTTTATTTCGTTTATTGTTACTTCTTATCTAATTGCACTCATAGAGTATTGCGACCATGCCAGCGCACCATGCGCCGGTCAGTTATTATTGACTTCTTATCTAATTGCACTCATAGAGTATTGCGACTACTCATCGTACACCTGCCCGTTGCGGTAATCACAGTCTTCTTATCTAATTGCACTCATAGAGTATTGCGACAATGAAGCCTTTTCCTCATCAAGTCACCTATCAGCAACTTCTTATCTAATTGCACTCATAGAGTATTGCGACAAGCACAAAAACTACTCCTATTCCAGTTGAGACCACTTCTTATCTAATTGCACTCATAGAGTATTGCGACAAGCACAAAAACTACTCCTATTCCAGTTGAGACCACTTCTTATCTAATTGCACTCATAGAGTATTGCGACTTTGCTATATCAGATTTCTCACGTTGTTCGAAATGACACAAAAATTCATAAAATGACACTGTACCTCATATCTGATTGCACTTACAAATTATTGCCCTGTTGCTTTAATAGAGGGATTACACCCATTTTGATATTTCAGAGTACTTGCGGTTACTACAGACTTACTTTTTGATTTAATAATTAGGAGGATTAGAGGTAGGATTTGTCTTGTGGCTTTATTACTGCGGATTTTTTATTAATTTTTTTCAATACATCTATTATCACATGCTATGAATGATTTATTAACTCATCTTAACCTGTTAACATTCTTTGCTATTACGGGAGGAGTGGTTTCTATTATTCAGCTATTAGAATATTTAGTGACAAAAAATATTCCGTGGCTGATACGATTGCTGCAAGCTCTCTGGAAAAAGTTGATACGCACTCTGAAGGGAAAAAACCCTGATAGCGCACAACCTATTGTATTAAACTTTTCCGGTCATCCAGTTTTGCCCGGTCAGCTGAAAACAATAGAGAAGCTATTGCAATGGCCTGCAACCCGGGTAATAGATGTGCAGGTAGGCACTATAGCGGAGGATAAATATTTTATTGCCAATATTATTAAAGCCATTGAGAAAATCGACCTGTCACCCATACAATGGCAAACATCAAGCATTGTTGCTATTCCGGCGGGATATTCTGCGATCTGGTCTGTTGTATTAGCGGAAATTCACGGACGTCTTGGTTATTTTCCGGATGTTGTTCACTTACGACCATCCTCTGCTGTGACGGGAGAAAAGTTTGAAGTAGCCGAAATTATGAACCTTCGTCAGGTACGCCACTCTTCAAGAGATAAACGGTAACTGACGATATTGGAATGCCACACCCGGTTCACGCACAGCGGTGTAACTATCCATCCACGATAAATCCTTTCCAACAACCAGCTCGTCCATCTCCCTGTTATGGGTATTGGTCATGGGAATAAGCCCTGCTCCAGTTTCTTTTTGGCCGGGCGAACATTGTACAACCCCTGATCTTCATTGATGCTGATACCATCGTGAACAGTAGCTTTTTCAAAAACGAGCTTTGCTGAAGAAAAAAAATCACTGGCTTCGGCTTTCAGATAGCGTGCCGCCATAAGGCAATAATCAGGATCAATTTCTACTCCAATGCTGTTGCGCCCAGTTTTAAGTGCCGCAATCATGGAGGTACCTGAACCACAGAACGGATCCAGCACAGAATCGCCTTCAAACGAGAACATCCGCACAATCCGTAATGCAAGTTCAAGAGGAAACGGCGCAGGATGCTGTTTTGTTGAAGCACCGGGAATAGTCCAGATTTGCTGAAACCAACGGTTAAAATCATCTTTGCTGATTCGGCTTGCATCCCGTTGTTCTTCACTTGGCTTGCGATATCCTCCCGGCTTTCGCTGCATAAGAATAAACTCCATATCATTTTTGATAATGGCATTCGGCTCGTATGGCTTGCCAAGAAACTTGGAACCGTTTGTAACCTCGTATGATGCATTAGCAATTTTATGCCAGATGATCGGGTTCAGATTGTCAAAACCAATATGGCGACAGGAAACACAAATATCAGCATGAAGTGGAAAAACAAGATGCACAGATTCGTCATCAACGAAAGAGAGGTCGCGGGCATCTCCGTTAATAAGCCTGTGCAGCGTGTTGTGGTTGTTGTTCATGAAAATGTACCAATATGACCCATAAGAATTTTGACAAACCGTTCAAGAGAAAGATCATCCGCTGGTTCATGAAACCTAAGCATCCATGGCAGATCTTTTCAAATAACCAACTCTTCCATTTCCCTCATATGGGTATGAGTCATAATAATGTTGTTTTCAGCCTATCAATGTCCTCTTCAGTCAGGTAATATCCAAGCTGTAAAAGGACATTACCATCTGCTGTCTGCCTTACCACCTCTCTGCGAAACATGGACTTCTGCGCCTCTCCATGCTGCGGAACGCGGGGAATCTCGAAAATAGAAACTAAATTTGCCCACTTCTTCAACCAGATAGACATCGTTTTTTCTTTCATGATGTAGCCATAGTGGCAAATACCTGTTCCATGTTCACCGTGCTTGAGAAAAAATAAACCGCAAGGTAATGCAAAACATTTATTTACAGTATTTAAACAGTATATCGTTTGCCTTGGTTTTATCAAATGTTTCAGGTGAAAAATCTTCGCCCAGCCAATCCATGGTATCTACATAATCTGGATGAGACTTGTCGGCTACGATCTCCAGCAAATCATGATAACCCCATACACCTCCGCAATCTTCTGGTGGACAGGCTCCTTTGCCCGTGAGACAAAGCGGCAGTTTTATTGAACTGTCAAAAGGAAGGAATTTTTCGAGAATTATATGGTGTTCCCAACTGTCTCCAAAATCATAATCGTAGATCATGAAATCATGTTCCGACACGAACAGGCTGGATAACCTTGCCTTTTTTTCATCCTTGACAGGTTTTCCAAACAAATTGACCTCTTCATCCTTATCTCTGGGACTATAGCGCTCACCTTTGACTGAAAATTGATGGAGATGACAGTCTGACCATCCCATAACCACTTGCAGGACAACATGGAGACGCCCGAGCGTGATATTGTCCGGTACCAGGATGCGCCGCCAAATCGGAGGCTTTGAACCGCAAAGAGTGACCTTCAGCTGAAAGATGGATTGTGGCTGGCTGGCGCTCATATTTGTCTCCTCTGTTAAAATGTTAAATAATCAGTGATTTTTAACCTATACTTCCTCTTGAGGTGGTTCGCTCATACCGTGAATAAGAAAATGAGATGCGTTGAAAAGCGGAAGTCGAAGTGAAATTGTGGATAAATTTAAATAAAAAAATCATGGCTATTGAACCGACAGAACCAAAAGTTGCTAAAATGCTCAACTGGGCCTACGAAAAAGGTATGCACTTATTTTACAAAACGTTGGCAAGTGATATTGAAAAGGAAATGACCACCCCTCCGGTAAAGAAAGCGGCCGTCGAACCACCAAAACGCAGCAGTGAACCGGTAAAGTGGCCTCTACCAGTTAAAAAATAGCTGCGTTTCTTGGGAAGAGCAGATTTCACTTCTGGATCAGTGCTTGAAATGCCGCATGCCGGTAAAGACCATGGCAAGGTTATTGGCATCGGCTGCTTCGATCACCTCATTATCCCTGATTGAACCTCCCGGTTGTATAACCGCCGTAACTCCAGCCTCAGCTGCGGCGAGCAGACCATCGGCAAACGGGAAGAATGCGTCGGAAGCGACAACAGATCCTTGCAGGTCAAGACCGACTTCAGAGGCTTTCCATCGAGCAATTTTTGAAGAGTCAACACGCGACATCTGACCGGCTCCGACACCGAAGGTCTGACGGTTTTTCACATAGAGGATGGTGTTTGACTTGATGTGCTTGCAGATTTTCCAGGCAAACATCAGATCAGCCACTTCCTCATCGGTAGGCTGCCGTTTTGTTACGACGGTCAACTCCTCTTTTGCAACTATTTTGCTGTCACGTTCCTGAACGAGCATCCCGAACGGTGTGGATTTGAACTCCCAACCGCCCTTCGGCAAGACATGGTTCTGCTGCACAAGGCGACGATCTTTTTTCTTCATCAGCATATCGAGCACTCCATCCTCAAAAGCCGGCGCAATAAGAATCTCGGTAAAAATCTCATTGACCGCTTTGGCAGTCTCCATATCAAGGGGACGATTAAAGACGATAATACCTCCGAAAGGAGCCTGGGTATCGGTTGAAAATGCCCTGCGGTACGCTTCGACCAGCGTCGGGGCCTGCGCGACTCCACACGGGTTGGTGTGCTTGATGATAACCACTGTCGGCTCTTCACCGCGAAACTCTTCGATCAAGGTTGTTGCTGCGGCAATATCGAGCATGTTGTTGTAGGAAAGCTCTTTGCCGTGCAGTTTCTCAAAAAAGTCGCCAAAGGAGCGTGATCCATTGTCATCGGTAAGTCGATATAATCCGGCTCTCTGATGCGGGTTTTCACCGTAACGCATATCGAGTTCCCTTTCAAGCTTTACCGTCATTGCTGCGGCAGCATCCTGCTGTGTTCCCCGGAGAGCACCAGTCAGGTAGGACGCAATGGCTTGATCATAACGGGAGGTGAGTTCAAAAACTTTCAGTGCAAGCCGGAGACGAGTTGCCCGTCTTGTTGCTCCATTATTCTCCTTCATCTCCTGCAGAACAAGCTCGTAGTCGGCGCTGTCGGTGACAACCGTTACCGACTCGTTGTTCTTGGCTGCACTGCGAAGCATAGAGGGACCGCCAATATCAATATTTTCTATGGCATCCTCGAAGGTTACGTCGGGTTTTGCCACGGTTGCTTCGAAGGGATAGAGATTCACCACAACCAGATCAATAAAATCAATCCCGTTCTCCTTCGCCTGCCTCCTGTGGTCAGCATTCTCCCGGACCGCAAGAAGAGCGCCGTGTATTTTCGGATGCAGGGTTTTTACCCGTCCATCCATAATTTCGGGGAATCCTGTTATTGTTGAGATAGAAGATGCGCTGATAGCTGAATCCTGTAATGTTTTCAAGGTGCCACCGGTTGAAAAAATCTCAACGCCCATGGTAATCAACTCCCGGCAGAAATCAACAATACCGGTTTTATCAGATACAGAGACCAACACCCGCTTGATGACAGGATCAGACATTTGAAGAAAATTTATTTATTGATCATTTCAGTGCTTTTTGACGCCGGAATGTAAGAAAAAAAACCAATTATTTGAGACAGCACGAATTGGCGAAGTCAACCACGGCATCGCACATCTGTGACAACCCTGGTTGCTCAAGTGGATAGTGGCCTGCATTGTTAAGCATCACCACCGTTGTCGGCACACAATTGACGCGCTTGAGGAAAATCGTACTGAGATGCAAGGGTGTCCAGCTATCTTTTTCTGGTTGGGTCAGTAACATCGGACATACAGCAAAAGCTTCGGGTTCAACCACCGGTTTGTAGGTCGTGAGCGAACTGAGGAACTTCATGGTAACCCATTTGCCCGCAGACGTCCTGTCGTTCAGGCAAGCCTTGAGCGCTGCTTTATTGTTGACCAGCGCCGACATTTTGCTGGCCAGACTCATCGGCATCCGAAGAGCTGCCAGTGGCGTTTTGGCTGCGAGATGGGTCAATGGCACACCGATACGGCTCATGAGAAAATTCAACGCAGTTTCATCGCGAACCTGCTGCACCTGCTGGTCGAGGAAGGTCATGCCAACAATGCCTTTGACCTTTTTGCTGAGTGCCGCCGTATGATAGGCCAGCATTCCGCCTGCACTGAGGCCGTAGAGCACGATGGGACGGCGATCTTTTTCAAGTTCCGCATCAATAAGGGCACTGCCCGCCTGAACCCAATCGTCATAGGTCACAAGCACACCTGGAGCTACCTTGGTCATGCCATACTCGGGCATGTCGATGGCAATGGTTTCAAAACCGCGTCTGAAGAGGGGAGTGCCCAAAATAGTTGACATTTGCCGTCCGTTGGTGCCGACTCCGTGAAACAAAATCACTTTTATCTTGGCCTTGGGATGACGAAAACAGTCAAGATGAATCTGATGTCCCTTCCATTGCCACCACTCTTCTGAGGGTTCATGAGCCCGATCAAGCTGAAATTCTTTGGGAAGAAAGGCCTGAATTTCGCGCCAATTGGCTTGAGTTCTGTAGTCCATGTTTCTTGTCGTTATTGACAACGTATTGAGATTGTCGGCATTAACTTTATGCGTAGATGAGACGGCGACCCTTGGGTTCAGGAATTGGGTCACCGAACTCTTTTGCCGTTTCTATCCAAAACTGAATAGCCTCATACAGGCCATTAAAAGTAATGAGCAGAAGAGTAAACTTACGGTAAAGGTACGGATATTTTCACAAAAATGAGAAGAATGGGAAAGGAAAAGGGAGCATCGAAAGAAGCTCCTCAAAGGAAGCCCGGAAAAACAGAAAAACTTGGAAATGGAACGAAGTTATTATAAAATTGACGAATAAGATTATCTCCAAATGAGGAACCACAAATCACGCTTGGCCGTCTTCTGCTCCGGCGATGGTAGCAACTTCAAGTCGATTCATCGGACAATAGAGGATAAACAGCTCAATGCAGAAATTGTCCTCTGCCTTTCGAACCGCGAACAGTGTGGAGCTATGGAGTTCGCGCGCAACAACGGTATTACGACCGTTCATCTGACGGAAAAACAGTTCACTTCCTTTGATGAATTTGCCGATGCCATGCTCAGATGCCTCAGGGAACATGGTATCGAGATGATCCTGCTGGCTGGATATATGCGCAAGGTGCCTGACGCGGTTGTGGCGGCATTTCGAGACAAGATCATCAATATCCATCCAGCCCTTCTGCCGAAATTCGGTGGAGAGGGGATGTACGGCATTCATGTTCATACCGCGGTACTGGCTGCTGGTGAAACACAGAGCGGTGCGACGGTTCATCTTGTCAATGAGGAGTACGACCAGGGAGGTATTCTGATGCAGCGGCATGTCCCTGTTTTATCTGACGATACACCGGAAACATTGGCTGCCAGAGTGCTTGCCTGTGAGCATACCCTCTACCCTGATTCGCTGGAAAAACTGCTTGCCGAACAGCAGTCATGAGCGCGGGACTACTCAACATCAGCGAGATCTTTCACTCGATCCAGGGAGAGTCCTCTTTTGCCGGTTGGCCCTGCGCCTTTATCCGTCTTGCAGGATGCGGCCATGGATGCATAGGCTGCGATACCGCCTACGCTGAAAGCGGGACAATGCTCCTTGATACCGATGTTATCATACAACAGGCACTCTCTTTTCAGGCTCCATTGATTGAGGTCACCGGTGGAGAGCCGCTCCTGCAGTCTGGTGTTTATTCACTCATGGAGCAGCTCGCTGACCTTGGTCATAACGTGCTGCTTGAAACAGGGGGATTTCTTTCTATTGAAAAAGTTGACCATCGTGTCCATAAAATCATCGACATCAAAGCGCCATCATCGGGTGTCTGCGATCAAAACGATCCTGAAAACATTCGGCTCGCTCTTGAAGCAGCACCTGCATACCGGCAAAAATTCGAATTTAAAATGGTGCTTGGAAGCAGAAGTGACTATGAGTGGGCAAAATCGCTGCTGCTTGAGCACCGGCTGACCAACTCTTTTACCATCATGATGGGCGTCATGTTCGGAAAGCTGGAGCCGAAAGAACTTGCAGGGTGGATTCTCAGCGACCAGCTTAAGGTCAGAATGCAGCTGCAGCTTCACAAATACATCTGGCCACCCGAGATGAGAGGTGTCTAAAACGAGGGCGTTTGGCTTTGCCCTCTTTACTTTCTACTTTCTACTTTTACCTTTTATCTATTGTACAGTTGACCTCACTTTCCATCGTCGTCCCGCTCTTCAATGAACAGGAATCACTGCCTGATCTGCTTGAGCAGCTCTATCTGGCCATGCAGGAAAAAGAGCTTCACCACCTCTTCAAGGGAGCGTTCGGTTTTGAAATCATTATGGTTGATGACGGCTCAACCGACCACTCGGCCTCGGTCATCAGAAACCTGATCCCTGCAAGACCGGAGCTTCGCCTGATCTCGTTTCAGCGGAACTTTGGAAAAACAGCCGCGCTTTCGGCAGGATTCATGGCTGCAACCGGCGACTACGTATGCACTCTTGATGCTGATTTGCAGGATGATCCCTTTGCAATCAAGGAGATGATGCAAAAGATACAGGAAGGCTATGATCTGGTGAGCGGGTGGAAGCAGCAACGCAAGGATCCGATATCCAAAACACTGCCGTCAAAACTTTTCAATCTGGTAACACGACTCTTTACCGGCATTACCATTCACGATTTCAACTGCGGTTTGAAGCTCTACCGCAGAGAGGTGACCAGACGACTTGAACTGCGAGGAGATATGCATCGCTATATTCCTGTGCTCGCGGAGTGGATGGGATTTAAAATTGCCGAACTCCCTGTCAAACACCAGGCACGACAATTCGGTAGCACCAAATACGATTCGTCAAGATTTTTTTCAGGGTTGTTTGATTTTCTCTCGGTACTGTTCATTACACGATATCTCCGTCGTCCCATGCATTTTTTCGGTATGGCCGGTCTTATCAGTTTTATCCTGGGATTTACCATCAGTCTCTACGTCACACTCGATAAAATTCTGCTCCACAAACCAGTCAGTAACCGACCCATTCTTTTTCTCGGAATTCTGCTGCTTATTCTCGGAGTCCAGCTTTTTTCGACCGGCCTGCTTGGTGAAATGCTTTCAACATCATCATCCAGAGAGAGTTCATTCGCCGTCCGCGAAACGTTGAATCTCACTGACGCACAAGCCGGAAAATTCGGCAGTTCCGATTAACCATCACTCTTCACTTATAGTTATGAAACGCGTAGGAGCACATGTCAGTATAGCCGGCGGAGTTGAAAATGCACCACTGCAGGCCAGCAGTATCGGAGCAAAAGCATTTGCCATGTTTACCAAAAACCAGCGACAGTGGAGTGCACCGAAACTAATCTCATCCTCAATTGATGCATTCCGTAAAAACTGCAATGAGGGTGGTTTCAAACCCGAGCACATTCTGCCTCATGACAGCTATCTTATCAACCTTGGCACTCCCGACCCCGATAAGCTCAGGAATGCACGGGAAGCCTTTATTGACGAAATGCAGCGAGTGGAAAGCCTTGGTCTTCGACTGCTGAACTTTCATCCCGGAAGCCATCTGAACGGTGTCAGTGAGGAGCATTGTCTGCAGCTTATAGCCGAATCCATCAACATGGCACTCAATGCGACAACAACCGTGACTGCCGTAATTGAAAACACTGCCGGACAGGGAACCAATCTCGGATACCGGTTTGAACAATTAGCCTCTCTTGTTGATCAGGTCGAAGATAAAACAAGGGTAGGCGTATGCCTCGACACCTGCCATCTGTTTGCAAGCGGTTATGACCTGCAGACGACGGCAGCAATAGAAAGCACCTTCAGAGAGTTCGACCGGATAGTCGGGCTCGGCTACCTCCGGGGGATGCACCTCAATGATGCGCTCCGCCCGCTGGGCAGCCGGATTGACCGCCACGCGAGCATCGGTAAAGGAACAATAGGCATGGAGGCATTCTCTTTCATCATGGCACATCCGGCCTGTGAAGAAATACCACTGATTCTTGAAACACCAGACTCCGATCTCTGGAGTAAAGAGATCAGCCTTCTCTACTCTCTTGGACAATAAAGTGGCTACCGTTTCGACACAATCCTGAGATATTTGCTTACGGAGAGCGCGCTGCCAAGAATGCCGAGAATCAGCCCAAGGAGAACTGTGGCAGGATAAATCAGCACGACAGAGGAGTGCAGTGCCTTATAGATACCCGGCTCGTAACGGAAAAGCAGCTGATCAAAAAGCAGATAGACCGCCCCGGCAGCAAACGCTCCCGAAAGCAGGCCCTGCAGTGCCCCTTCGATAACATAGGGAGCACCGATAAACCAGCCGGTAGCACCAACAAGACGCATTGTCCTGATTTTTTCCTTTCTTGAATACATTGCCAGCCTGATCGTATAACCGATCAGCACAATCGTTGCCAATGAAATCAATACCCCCAGGCCTCCGGTCAGTAAGGTAAACAACCGTGCATTCTTCTCGATCTGCCCAAGAAATGACTGATTATAGCGTATATCACCATCCGGAGCGATGTTACGAATTTCAGGCACAATCCGCCCTATGCTTTCGGGCGTTGCGTAATCTGGAAGAAACTTCAGCCTGATCGAACGAGGAAGTGGATTTGAACCAAGAATCTTGACGATATCCTCTCCAAAATCATGATTAAACATTTGTGCGGCATCCTCCTTCGAAACATAGGATGCCTCCTTCACTCCTTTGAGCATCTTAATCTGTCCGACCGTATCAATTGCCTGAGAATCACTCATGGAATCTCCGAGAAAAACCTCAAGCTCCACCCTGCTCCGCAGCTCCTGGATAACATCAAAAAAACTCAGGGACACGGTACTGAACAGCCCAAGCATTACAAGAGCAAAAAAACTTATGATAACAGTAATGACGGCCGGGATTTTTGCCCTTCCCATACTTGAAAATCCTTCCTTGATGACAAACGACAGTGACATAACGGCTTATTTTGCATTAATAACAGCTTCCAACACAAAGAATCAACAAAACAAGTTGCAAAAACAAGTTTTTTTTCTTTTACTTAGAACTGATTGATGGGGCTATAGCTCAGTTGGTAGAGCATTTGCATGGCATGCAAAGGGTCAGGAGTTCGAGTCTCCTTAGCTCCACAGAGAAAAAACAAAAAAAAGCACAGGTTACCCTGCGCTTTTTTTTGTTTTAAAGCATTACTCACTCCAACCGGCACCTTTCACCTCCTTTTCCTGCCCACCTTCGCGATCAAAAAAACTAACCCGACAAGCAGTGATGCCGCAAGACCCGCACCGATATTGAGCAGGGCGGCAGTCAAAATGACCGTAAGAGACAAACTCACGGCAAAGCCAAGCATACCTGCACTTCCCAGAAAGGTCAAGGCGGTAAGAGCGGTAAAGAAAAAACTGGTTGCAATACTTCCTGCAAAAGAGATAAACAGCTTCTCTCCCTTGCCTTCCGAAATATTCTGCCACCTTTGGATCTGTTTATGACTTCCCGGTTCAACCATATTTTTAACCAGCATGGCGATAATCGCAAAGAGAACCAGCACGACGACATGAATACCATACACCTGGAAAAGCTCGCTTCTTGAAGGATTGAACACCCCTTGAGCAAGAAGAAGAGTGGCATAGTTCAGCATGAACACCGAGGTACAAAAAAATAGTGTTCCCCACAACAGGGTTACCAGAACCCAAATCACCACACCAGGCGGTTCAGGATTTTTATTTGTCGTTGAATACATGAGCTTTAGAGAAAGTTAACGGAAGAGAGAGAACAGTGATCAATCTGATTGATGATAGAGTAGAATATAACCGCCATCATGAACAGTCAATTCCTTTTTATGCTGAAAAAAGAGTACGGAAGCACAAAAAAAGGTGAATAACAGTCATGCGGAACTGTTGCAACGATTATTTTCAATTTACCGTTTGAATAGTTATGTTCATTCGTCATTATTGAGGTCAGTTGCTGGTTTTACTCAACTTTAAGATATTATTGCCCATGTGTGGAGTTTTCGGCGTTTTTAATTCAAAAACTCCCGCGGAAGATACCTTCTATGGACTTTACTCCCTTCAACACAGAGGACAGGAAGCCGCAGGCATTGTTGTAGCTGATTACAACAAGGTTAAAAAAAGAACCCTCTTCAAGCAGCACAAAGGCATGGGATTAGTCTCTGAAGTGTTCAGAGATGAAACAATTTTTGAAACCCTTGGCGGTTATGCGGCAATTGGTCATAACCGGTACTCGACCACTGGCTCATCAAAATCTGTCAGCAATATTCAACCCTTTTCCCTGACCTACCGCTCAGGCAGTTTGGCGATAGCCCATAACGGAAATCTTACCAACTCCCGTGCGTTACGGCGCGAACTGACAGAGCTCGGTGTTATCTTTCAGGCCTCTTCAGATACTGAAATTATCCCGCATCTGGCAGCGCGAAGCCGTGAAAAAGAGCCTCTACACCAGATCTACGAAGCATTGATGCAGGTTCAGGGAGCATACTCAATAGTCATTCTGGCCAACAACCAGTTGATCGCAGCCCGAGATCCTTACGGGTTCAGACCCCTCGCTCTCGGAAAGAAGGTGGATCCACTCACCGGAGAACTTGCCTATATCGTTGCAAGTGAAACCTGTGCATTTGATATTATCCAGGCAGAGTACATTCGCGATATCGAGCCCGGTGAAATTCTTCTGATCGACCATCTTGCGGTAACGAATGAAAAGCCCACCTCACTCTTTCTGCCCTCCTCAAAACGCAAGGCCCGCTGCATTTTCGAATATGTCTACTTTGCCCGCCCCGACAGTTTTATTTTCAAGCACTCTGTAGACAAAATCAGGAGAAATCTCGGCAAAAACCTTGCAAGAGAGTCTAATATAGTCCATCAACCCGGTGAGAAAGAACTGACCGTCGTCAGCGTTCCCGATTCATCAAATACCGCCGCGCTCGGTTTTGTCCGGGAAAGCTTGAAAATGGAGAGGCCGGCAAGATTCGAACATGGCCTTATCCGCAACCATTATGTTGGAAGAACCTTCATTCAACCTGGTATTCACAGCAGGGACATCAAGGTTCGCTCAAAATACAATATTGTGCGGGGAGTACTTCAGGGCAGGCCGATCATTCTCATTGACGACTCCATTGTCCGCGGCACAACCGCAAAAATGCTGATTAAACTGATCCGTGAGGCAGACCCGAAGTCAATTAACCTTCACATCAGTTCACCACCTATCACCAACCCCTGTTTTTACGGCATGGATTTTCCTACCAAACGACAGTTGCTCACTCACATGTTTGAGAGCCTGGATAATGACTTAGAGGAAATCGAAAAAATAAGGGAATATATTGGCGTGGACTCATTGAAGTACCTCTCCATGAAGGGATTGATGAACAGTGTCCCTGCGTTTGAAGATGAAGAAGGCAGCTACTGTACTGCCTGTTTCAGCGGTGACTACCCAATCCAGGTGAGTGATGTTACAACCGACAAAGAGGAAAACGACTGAGCAATTCTCTGGCTCTTACTTTTTCCCCTGTTTGAATTCAATTCTTACCGAGGTATGCGGTACTGCTTCAAGTCTCTTTTTTGGAATAGGTTTTCCGGACTTGATACAGATACCGTAAACCTTGTTCCTGATCCTGTCGAGAGCCTGATCAATGTATCCGATATATTTTTCATCACGGGCGATAAACATGAAACGCTGCTCACGGTCCATGGTATCAGTACCATGGTCAGCCATGTGCATGGAGTAGTTTGAATTAATGGAATCTTCCACATTCTCATCCGAAATCGAAGAGCGCAGAATATCCAGATCACGAAGCACCTCTTCCCGTCGTTTAAGCAGCAACTGCTTGAAATGCTCGAGCTCTTCGTCGGTTAAATAAGTCTTAGTAAGGACAGGTTCCTCAATAACCTCATTTTCCTTTTTGGACGCACTGCTATTCTTTTTGGCCATGATAGATCACATTTTCTTAATCTCAAGAAAGGCTATAATAACACCGACGCGAAAAATACTATTAACCTGCATATTTTTCAAGTGATAACCAGCAAATTTCACCATTGACCCTCTCCTCCCTGCCCTTGATTGCTGATGAAGGATCGAATGCTGTTGTGACAAGAGATGTGGCTAAAGTTTCTGCTTTAATATACGCATCATTTTTCTTCACAGCATCCAGAAGTTTTTCCGATCCCTGGATACCAAGAGCAATACGGTCAGTAATATCAAAGCCGCTCTCCTTGCGGAGCGCCTGGATACGACTTACCAGCTCACGGGAAAGTCCGAGCATTTCAAGCTCCTCATTCATCTCAGTATCAAGTGCAACCATAATACCATTGGCTTCATCGGATGCAACAAGCCAGCCCTCGATATCCTCATGCATGATCTCTACATCTTCACGCATAATAGCAAACACTTTACCATCGAGTTCAAGCGACAGATGTCCCTGATGTTCCAGAAGCGCAATCTGTTTGTGGCTCATGATCCTTATGGCTTCAGCAAGCGCTTTCATATCCTTGCCGAAACGCGGGCCGAGGGTTTTGAAATTCGGCTTTACCTTTTTGCTGATGACTGAGCCCTCCTCCTCTATGTACTCAATCTTCTGGACATTGATCTCTTCCATAATAATATCATCAACCAATCGATACTCTTCCCTTGCTTCAGCATCACTGACAGCGAGCAGAATACGTTTGAGCGGCTGACGAACCTTGATGGAAGCTTTTTCGCGCATGGTTCGGACAAGCGAGGTAATAATCTGTGCCTTTTTCATGCGTTGCTCAAGCGGACGGTCGATAGCCGACACGTCAAGCAGAGGAAAATCCGCCAGGTGAACTGACTCACAAGATTCGAGTCCGCTGACTCCATTCAGATTCAGGTAGATCCGGTCGGCAAGAAATGGAGTAAAAGGAGCAAGCAGTTTTGCCAGCGTCTCAAGAGCGCTGTAGAGCGTCTGATAGGCCGCAATCTTGTCTGGTCCCATCTCGCTTTTCCAGAAGCGTTTACGTGACCGGCGGATATACCAGTTTGAAAGATCATCAACGGTAAAGTCGTTGATCAGCCTTACTGCACCGGTAAGATCATACTGCTCCATACGCATATAAACGGCCCCAACCAACGTGTTCAGACACGACAAAACCCAGCGGTCAAGCTCGGAACGCTCCTGTAGTGCAATGTTCGGCTCGGCAAAAGTAAAGCCATCAACATTGGCGTAGAGCACAAAGAAGTTATAGCTGTTAATGAAGGCGCGGAAAAACTTTCGCTGTTCTTCCTCAATCTCATCAGCATTGAACGATTTCGGCCTCCAGGGAGGACTGGTCACCATAAGATACCAGCGAAGCGCATCGGCACCGTAACGCTCCATAGTCTCAAACGGATCGACCATATTGCCTTTTGACTTCGACATTTTGTGGCCCTGTTTATCAAGAATGTGACCGTTCACAATCAGGTTTTTGTAGGCCGGCTTATCGAAAATCAAAGTGGCAATGGCATGCATGGTATAGAACCAGCCTCTGGTCTGATCAACACCCTCGGCAATGAAGTCGGCCGGAAAGGTCTGATCAAACAGATCACGATGTTCAAACGGGTAGTGCAGCTGGGCAAACGGCATCGAGCCACTGTCGAACCAAACATCAACCAGCTCCGGTGTGCGGTTGAAGCGTATACCCTCCCTGATAAAATAAATTTTATCAACAAAAGGTTTGTGCAGATCAAGTACTGCCAACCCTCTGTCGAGCGCATCTCCCAGGAGAAGCCTCTCTCCTTCAATATCGATGAATCCTTCACGCAATTCAGCAACGGAACCGATCGCGAACATCTTTCCCGAAGCGGCATCATCGCCAATAACAAAATGCTCCGAAACCCATAAAGGAAGCGGTGAGCCCCAGAATCGCTCACGTGAAAGCGCCCAGTCCTTGTTCTCCTCGAGCCAGTTGCCGAAACGCCCGGTACCAATCTCTGGAGGGCACCAGTTAATGGTTTTATTGAGTTCCACCATACGATCAGCTATAGCTGTAGTCCTGATATACCATGACTCTCTTGCATAATAGATCACCGGCACATCATAACGCCATGAAAAAGGGTAGGTATGAGTGATGATCTCCTTGCGATACAACTTCCCTGCCTCCTTGAGCTGACGGATAATCAGCGGATCGGTATCCTTGAAAAACATACCGTCATAATCGCTAACCTCGGCAGTAAAACATCCGTTCCGCGCCACCGGCTGCAGCATCGGCAAATCGTATTTCTTTGCAATCTCATAGTCATCAGCGCCAAAAGCCGGTGCAATATGCACAATACCGGTGCCGTCCTCAGTTGAAACAAAGGAGCCGGCAGTAACATACCAGCACTTTTTTTCAGGATACAGATAACTGAAAAGAGGTTCATAGTCGAGCCCTTCAAGATCACGTCCCTTGAGTTCGGAAATAACCTTCCACAACGACTCCCCCTCCTCGTTTTTCTCAAGAAGCACCTGCAGACGCGACTTGGCAAGAATCATCACTTCGCCACTCTCTGCATGTGAAACCTTGACATAATCAATATCCGAACCGACACAAAGCGCCACATTTGAAATCAGTGTCCACGGTGTCGTCGTCCACACAAGCAGAGACTCCTCGGAGCCCTTTACTTTGAACTTGACATAAATGCTGGGATCTTTAACCTCTTTGTAACCCAAGGCAAGCTCATGCGAACTCAGCACCGTTTCGGATTTCGGATCCTGCGGTACAATTTTATAATCCTTGTAGATCAGTCCCTTGTCGAAAATGGTTTTCAGAGCCCACCAGACCGACTCGATATAGTCATTGGTACAGGTTATGTATGGATTATCCATATCAACCCAGTATCCCATCCGCTCGGTCAGCTTTCCCCACCCTTCGCGATTATCGTCAATATGATGATAGACAAGTGCCCTTGCCTCGGCATTGAACTCTCCGTCGCCATACTCAACCACCTGTGCCTTATTTTTAAGACCAAGTTTTTTTTCAACCGAAATCTCTACGGGTAATCCATGCGTATCCCATCCGGCCTTGCGAGGCACACGGTAGCCCTGCATAGTCTTGTAACGACACACTACATCTTTTATCGTACGGCTGAATACATGGTGAACACCAGGTTTGCCATTAACGGTAGGTGGCCCTTCATAAAAGGAGTATATCCTGTCCGCCGGTCTTTCTTCAAGACTCTTGAGAAAAATCCCGTGGTCATTCCAGTATGCCAGAACTTCTGCTTCTACAGCGCTGTATGGTATATTCGATGGATACTCAACAAATTTATCGTCCATTGTTCTTAAGAATCATTCAATAAAAAAGGCAGTCTGCCTGTGATTATAAAAAAATCAATAACGTTGAACCCGGCATTAAAACAGCACAGGCAAGCTTTTCAATAACTGAAAAGCTTGCCTGAATTTTTTTATAACAACACCGGCATTCAATGCCCGTAAAACCCCAAGCTCTTACTTTTTGCCGCCAAGAGAGGAACTGACACCTTCAAGGATCTGTTTTGCAACTACCGTCAGGGAATCAAGCGCCTGGGCAACTATTTTGCTTAATGGAGCCATCGTACTGTCAAGAAGAGTGCCGACGCCAGTCAGGATCGTTGAAAAATCCCCCTTAATAACATCACTCTGGTTCCGCTTATCCTGACCGGTAGGTTTAATGTCTTCAGCCATATCACACTGAGATTTAGGTTTATCGCCGACTAAACAATACAGTTTAAATGTAATATACTTAATAATGCCATCAAAGCAAATCGGTAAAAAGGAACAAATCCTGGACCTCCATTTTACTGACGTCCATACCGGTCTTCCAGACGAACAATATCATCCTCTCCCAGATAACTGCCAGACTGTACTTCAATCAATTCAAGCGGAGTTTCTCCGGCATTCTCAAGACGATGCACAGCGCCGACAGGAATATAGGTTGACTGATCTTCATACAACGTGCTCTCCTTGTCTTCCACCCGGACAAGGGCTGTTCCCTTGACCACAATCCAGTGTTCCGCACGATGATGATGTTTTTGCAACGACAGCGCCTCACCAGGTTTTACCGTAATGCGCTTGACCTTGAAGCGCTCTGAAAAATCAACGGTTTCATAAGAACCCCAAGGCCTGTAGACCCGCCGATGAATCTCAGTTTCATCCCGTTCTTTCCTTTTCAGCTCTTCAACAAGCGTCTTGACATCCTGAACAGACTCCCTCGACGCAACCAGCACAGCATCGACAGTTTCAACAATAATGAGATTATCAAGACCAACAGCTGTAACAAGACGACTGGTAGCGTGGATATAGCAGTTTTTCACATCCTGCACCATCACGTCACCCTTTTTTACATTGCCCGCATCATCCCGCTCATGAACATCCCAGAGGGCAGACCAGGCACCAACATCATTCCATCCGGCATCGAGAGGAACAAGAGCTGCTTTGGCAGTTTTTTCCATCACGGCATAGTCAATGGAATCAGAAGGAGATGCACAAAAAGCATCGACATCAAGCCTTAAGAAATCAAGATCCTTATGCGCTTTCCTCACCGACTCCCTGCATGCCGTAACTATTTCCGGCACATGGGCTTCAAGCTCCTGAAGATATGCCTCAGCCTTGAAAAGAAAAATGCCGCTATTCCAGAAATACTCCCCCGAGGCAAGATAGAGTTCGGCTGTTAGTTTGTCGGGCTTCTCGACAAATTCAAGCACCGGATAAGCCGCCAGCTTACCGTCACGTTCGACTGAAGCCCTGATATAGCCATATCCGGTTTCAGGAGTAGCCGGAACTATTCCGAAGGTAACAAGACCACCCTCTTCAGCCGCAGACTTTCCGGTCGCAACAGCGCGACCAAAAGCTGCCGGATCAAAAATAACATGATCAGCCGGCAGAATCAACATGGTAGCGCCCGGATACTTTTCAGCGATGAGTATCGCTGCTACAGCGGCGGCCGGTGCAGTATTGCGCCCCTGTGGTTCAAGAATAATCTCCCCGATGTCCGTATTGATCTCGTGAAGCTGCTCAGCCACCAGAAACCGGTGACTCTCATTGCAGACACAATAGACCGGCCCGGTATCAGCGGTTGAAACAAGACGAAGTACCGTATCCTGCAGCATGGTTTTTTCGCCGATCAGCGAAAGCAGCTGTTTAGGGTACAATGCACGGGAGAGCGGCCACAGCCTGGTTCCCGAACCGCCACTGAGTATGACAGGAATAATCATGAACGAAAGTGGTTTGTTAAAAGGTTACAAATTTCTCGTACATCTTCCAGGTCGATCCGATAAGGGTGTCAACATCGCTGTACTTCGGTACCCAGCCAAGCAGCTCACGAGCCTTGGCAGATGATGCCACAAGTTCAGAAGGATCTCCAGCGCGCCTGCCAGAAACCTCAGCAGATACTGACCTGCCGGTGATTGCCCGAGCACGTTCGACCATTTCAAAAACAGTGACGCCGGTCTGACTGCCGAGATTGACCGTAATGCTCTGCTCCTTCTGCAGAATATATTCAAAAGCAGTGACATGCGCTTCTGCCAGATCGCTGACATGAACATAATCGCGTATGCAGCTTCCGTCACGCGTCGGATAATCATCACCAAATATGGAGAGTTTCGGACGAATACCGGCTGCAGTTTCCATGACTATCGGCAAAAGGTTTTCAGGATTCAGCTCAAGCCCCTTGATTCTACCCCGAACATCATAGCCCGCAGCGTTAAAATAGCGGATTGCAGCATACCGCATCCCTTTGAGCTTATCATACCACTCAAGTAAGCGCTCTATTTCAAGCTTGGTAAACCCGTAAAAGTTTTCAGGCTCCTTTGGATGTTCCTCATCGATTGGAAGGTATTGAGGAGTGCCATACACTGCAGCTGAAGATGAAAAGATAACCCTTGCTATTCCTGCTGCCGATGCCTGATTGAGAATGTTAATGGTTCCGGCAATATTTGCTTCAGCGTAGATTTCAGGCTTCAGCATTGACTGACCGGCAGCTTTCATGGCTGCAAGGTGAACACACCCATCAAACCCTCCTCCCGTCATGACTGCCCTCAGCTGTTCCGGACGCATGATATCACCATGCACGAACGCAGCTTCATCAAAAAGATTTTCTCTTAACCCGGTCTGAAAATTGTCAAACACGGTCACCGCATAGCCACGGTCAAGAAAAGCTCTTGCAACATGACTGCCGATATAGCCAGCTCCACCGATCACCAGAATTCGCATAAAAAAGCTTTGAGTTCAACGTTTATAGATCAAGTCACGCTTTTTTCATCTTCCACCGTACATCTCTTCGTAATAATGCTGATATCCGCCGGAAGTAACATTGTCAAGCCACTCCGCATTTGTAAGATACCAGTCGACGGTCAACTCAAGCCCTTTTTCAAACGATATTGACGGTACCCAGCCAAGCTCCCGCTGCAATTTCGATGAATCAATGGCATAACGAAGGTCGTGACCAGCCCGGTCGGTAACATAGGTGACGAGTTTTTCCGACACACCAGCCGCGCGCCCAAGCTTTGTGTCCATAATCCGACAAAGAAGCCTGATCAGATCAATGTTGCTCCATTCATTATGACCGCCGATATTGTAAGTTTCTCCATTGCTGCCCTGATGATAAATCACATCGATCGCTTGCGCATGGTCAACAACCCAGAGCCAGTCACGAATATTCTCACCCTTGCCATAGACCGGCAGAGGTTTGTTGTGCACAATATTATTGATAAAAAGCGGAATAAGCTTTTCAGGAAACTGGAATGAACCATAATTATTAGAACAGTTGCTGATCACAACCGGCAAATTATAGGTATCATGATAAGCCCTGACAAAATGATCCGAAGAGGCCTTTGAGGCCGAATAAGGGCTATGGGGATCGTAAGCAGTTTGTTCAGTAAACAGCCCTTCCCTGCCAAGTGAACCGTACACCTCATCAGTTGAAATATGATAAAACCTCTTTCCTTCAAGATCTGACTGCCAGCAAGCTTTTGCGGCATTGAGCAGAGTCACTGTACCAAGCACATTGGTAACGACAAACTCCGTCGGGTTTGAAATTGATCGGTCAACGTGCGATTCAGCAGCAAGATGAATGACTCCATCAAAGTGTGACTCCTGAAACAAACGCTGTAGAAAAACTCCATCAGTTATATCCCCTTTGACAAAACGGTAGTTCGGCAGAGCATCAACATCCTTGAGGTTGGCAAGGTTGCCTGCATACGTCAGATTGTCAAGATTGGTTATCGTGTACGTCGGATAGCTCTTCAAAAAATGCCTGACAACATGCGACCCTATAAACCCGGCTCCTCCGGTGATCAGAATATGCATTGGTGTTCCGATGGTTAATGGTTGACCTCTCTCTACCCAATATCCCCTGCCGGGTTGTGTTATTCTGTTGCTCGCGGCTGGATCTTTTCCAGCAAAGAAGCAAGTGATACCCTCCAGTAAGGAATTTCCACTCCCCACTCCTGCTTGATGGCCGACTTGTCAAGAACGCTGAAGCTCGGTCTTGGGGCAATCTGGGGATAGTGGGCGCTTGACACTGGCAATACTTTACAGGATAATCCGGAAAGATCCATAATGGCTACAGCAAAATCATACCAGGAACAGACACCTTCATTGGAATAATGATAGGTCTCTCTATACTGTTTACTGCAATCATAGTGCTCAAGAATCGTAACGATAGCCGCAGCAAGATCGCCCGCATAGGTCGGTGTTCCGATCTGGTCATCCACCACATTCAGCATTTGACGTTCTGCACCAAGCCGAAGCATGGTTTTCACAAAGTTAGCTCCATAAGCAGAATAAAGCCATGATGTTCTGATAATCATGTATGAGGGTGCAATCTGACGAACACGCTCCTCACCCTCCCATTTCGACTTTCCATAAACACCAAGCGGAGTGGCCGGAGCGTTTACACGATAAGGAGTGCATGACTCTCCATTAAAAACATAATCCGTGGAAATATGCACCAGCAGTGCATTTCGCTCTTTAGCGCATGAAGCAAGCACAGCCGAACCATCCCTGTTGACCCGGAAAGCTGTTTCAACATCAGCTTCCGCCTTGTCCACTGCAGTGTATGCCGCACAATTCACCATAACATTTATGTCATGTTCGCGACATACTCGATCGACGAGATCTTGGTTTGTTATATCAAGTTCAGGAAGGTCATAGAAAAAAAAGTGCTGTTTGCCACTGTTGGCCGACAACTCCTGCAGTTCAGACCCCAGTTGCCCTTTGCTGCCGGTAACAAGAATATTCATGTCCATTTTTTCAAGAAAGATCTATATCTGATTATTTTAAAGCACTATACCAACCGTTCAATTTTTCCTTTTTTTGAGCCTTCCGTACACTTGAGAAATATTCTGCAAAGCTACTAAAGATAACGAAAAAGAGAGAGCAAACTTTTGATGTGTAAATATTTTTCTCTTTTGGAACAGGTGTATTTATGGCATTTGCTGATGGTGGCGAGCCTTTACGGGGTGTAGTTTAGAAAATCACCATACACAACCCTGCACGAATAAACCGGAACCATGACGGGCACTTTAACCGGATCGACTGACTATGGCGAATTGTGCGTTTTCAGTTAGAATGACACATCAGGTTAGTCTTTTTTTGAGGGTGTCGAGGAGTTTGTTGAGTTCGAGAAGTTGTTTGTTCATGTCGAGCGCGGCGTTTTGGAGCTGCTGGATTTTTTGGGTGCAGTCGGTGAGGATGAGGGTCAGGGTGGGGTCGGGCGGCGGTGGCGGGAGCTGTGGGGTGCCTTTTTTGCCGTAGATGATGTAGTTGACGTCGATGCCGACGGCTTCGAGTTTTTCGCGAAGGATGTTGCCGATGCGGTTTTTGCCAGTGACGTAAGCGGTGATGTAGGAAGCGTCTTTGGCGCCGATTGCCTGGCAGAGGGCTACCTGGGTTTTGAATTTCTTTTTGATCTCTGCTTTGAGGCGTTTTGCTTCGTCGGTGTACGCTCCTGATATAGGCATATATTTATATTTTTTTCAATATTTTGCGTACATTCAATGGATAATTATACCTAAAAACAGGGATAAAAGCAAACGAAGAGCAGGAAAGATAGGAAATGATAAGGATAAAGAAGAGGATGGAGGGGCGGGAAAAATGGATAGTTCTTTCTCTATTTCCCCATTTCCCCGTATAAAAAGGGGGTTGTGATGCCTGCGGCGAAGATTACGGAGGAGATTACCGGGTGCATTGTGGATGCGCTGGGTGCGGGTCATTACCGGGAGGTGGCTTGCAAACTTGCGGGGATTGACCGGAAGACCTTGTTGAACTGGCTGAAGCGGGGCGAACGGGAGCGGTCGGGGGTGTATCGGGAGTTGTACCTGGCGGTTGAGCAGGCGGAGGCGAAGTCGGAGGTGTTTCACCTGAAGAATATTGAGACTGCTTCATCGAAGAGCTGGTTTGCATCGGCGTGGTTCCTGGAGCGGAAGCATCCTGACCGGTGGGTTGCGCAAACGGAGCGGAGCGGAGTGCAGCGCCTCTGAGGGTTTTTTCAGATTGATCTCTCTTTATATCCAGATTAAAATCAAGAATATCTTTCCCCAATGCCACTTCAAATTCAACAATAGTTTTCAAGGTTGGATTCGACCAACCAGCCAAAATCCTGCTGACATAGGACTCTTTTTTACCCAGTTTTTCAGCAAGCTCACGCTGAGTCATACCTGTTGATTCAAGTAACTCACTAAGCTTGACAGCAAATTCACCCTGCCTTTCTACATATTTTTTTGTAAAGGGCGGTATCTGCTCAACAACCTTTTGAAAAAATGATGTATTCATAGTCTATCATCCAATGAAAATATAAGGTTACCCCTCATGCTCCCGTTATTGTGATCTATTTCGATGTCACCTGACCTCTGGCGCATCATAATCAGCTTATCAAGCTCCTGGAGTTCAGGAACAATATGGCGAAGGGCCATATCTTTCTGATACGTTTGAGCTGTTTTAAGGCCTCCAGTGCCAACAATCAACAAACTCGAAGACCAACGCAAGCAGTACAATCGAATGCGTCCTCTCTTCAGGGCGGCTACAGAATCTGTCCGCAACCCTTCATTCATTTCAAAAAATTGCTCTCTGAACCCCAAACTATCGGTCATGCTGGAAAGACGCTGAACAATTTCGTTAAAACCTTTTTCCTTATACAATAGCTCGTTGTGAAGAAACTTTTCGAGCTCCGTTTCTTTCTCCCGGGCAAAACGGACCGAATAGAGCGTACCGCCTGAACCTTGATCGACAAGTACTATTTCAGCTCTTTTCTTCACTTATAAGTTAAACTTTTGTGTGATAAATAAAATAAATAGACACTTTTTTAAACTCTATTAAAGTCATTTATGACCTCACTACCATTAAAATGAGAAATGGTTATCATTATAACGGCTTTTTTTATAGAACGATATTGACACGAAAACCACATTTGATACCGGCTGCTCTACAAGTAAAAAGCGGTGACTCACCTTCATTGCAGCAGCTCTCTCTGGATTCTCAGTACGGCTAATGCTTCGGCGATTTCACGGCCTTTGGTTTCGATGATGTCGAGAAGATCTTCGGGGTTGCGCAAACGGAGCGAAGCGGAGTGCGGCGCCCTGCTGGATGGGGTTATATGTTGATATGGGCTTTTTATGTTATCGAACAACGAGTAGTTGATTATGTGTTCATAAAAAAAGTGAACAAAAGATCCGAATAGATTGTGATACCGCGTATCATTCTTCGGTTGTTTTTTTTTGGCGGATGAGTTGATCCACCAAGTTTCTTGCGCTGTTTGGTTTCGATTTTCTTGATGCTTTCAACTGCTGGCAAATTCTCTGGCATAGTGCCACCCAATTCCTGAATGGTTTTCCTTACTTTTGCGCCGACTTCCTGGTGTGTATGATTTGCTGCTTTTTTGCCTTTGACCTTGTCTCTGCAGAGTTTTTCTTCTGCCTGTGTTGCTCGAAACAGGTTGGCTGCCAATTCCGTACTTCCCATGTAATCCAGGATTTTCTGGCTCTTTTTCAATCCTTTTAATCTGTGAATATCATCTTGTCTTAATCCTCCGTACAGGCCCATGTATCCATGATTCTGAAAAATGGCATAATCCAGAGGCTCTACGACTCCAGCATTCTTTGCTCAAAACTGTTATAAAGCCGTGTTTGGTACTCTTTGATATTGTCTTCAAGAATGTCAATTCCGTAGAGAGAGGATACAGCAAGGACGGCGTACCGTTCGTATTCAAGCTGGTTTTTACCGTATCGTGATTGCACGACCGTGAGTTTCCGGTCAAGGATTTCAGCCAGGAAATTGCCCGTTCCATAGGCGGGTTCCAGAAACCGTGACTCAATCCGCTCTGTTTTATTTTTTTACGAGATCGAGCATTGCATTGACTTCACGCTTGCTGGTGTAAACTTCGCCGTGGTCGGCTACCCTTTTTTTTGAGACAACCTGTTGAGCCGTATATGAAGATGACATTACCTTGACTTTATATTGAGAACCACATAATTTTAAGTCTTCGACAAGGAAGATGATCGTTGAGAAGCGTTTACTGCCAATCGGTTGGCTTTCGCAGAAGAAAACCATCTCGTTTTTTCACCGATTCGCTGAACTGGCTCTCAACCAGTTTTTTTCTTCCTATCGTCATTGAACCTTTTGCAACCAATGCGACAGATTGATTATGCCGTTTTGGCGGAAATGCTACAAAGAGCCTTTTCGAGGGAAATAGTTCATGAATTTGACGAATGGGAGGAACCAGATCACTATCGCCTGAAATCAGCATGGCCATATCGTACTGATTCTGATAGGCCCCTATCAGCATCTGAGTGGCAATATTGACATCGGTCATTTTTTCATTGTAGGAGGCCCAAATATTCCCGCAACGTTTGCATTCTATGGCGTTTCTCTGGTAGTGACCGTATAAGATATGTACTCCTTCTGACTCAAGCGCTTCGATATATGTTGTTTGCCGTTTTTGCTTGTCAGGGTTGTCACTGACTCTACTGGTAAAATATTTTACGCAAACCAGTTCCTGATTCGGCTTCAGCAGGTTTGTTGCCAACAGTTTCAGGTTTAACCATTTACAGTATTCAAACCCTGCTTCAAGCATGCCAAAATAGAGGTTAAATCCATCAACATAGACCTGAACCCCTTCTTTTGCATGGTGAGTGTTTTCTTTATTCATCACTATCGCTTATATTGGAAGCATAACATCACCAGAGATAGCATCTCCGGTCTGACGCTCTCGACTTTGGTTGGGAGCGTTTCTTTTTTATACCCTGCCTTTATCAACTCTCTTTTCTTCTATGGCTGAACAATCGCTCTTGCCTGAGCATAGCCCTTTACTTTTTTTATAGAAACCAGAAAGTGAGACAACAGAGTATTACTATACACAAGTGCTTTAACTTACAGCAGTTTTGCGGTTGATTTTTTTATGGTTGGGACTCCCCTGTCTGCATTTTTTTACGCCTTTTTTATAGATATTTCTTTCTAATTATAAAAAGAATTTGGTATTCCTATTGACCGCTTGACAACACTGATTTCTGCCGCTGTTGCGAGGTGCTTTAGAGGATAATGTACTCAGAAAATCGGAGTATTACGCTGTTGATGACGTGTTTTTTATCTATTGGCGACTATATGGAATTGATGAACGAGGACGGAGCGGAGTGCTTTATGGGCTTCTCAGTGGTCTGCAGGTATAGGTCATTGGCTGAAACGGATGGTTTGGGCACGGGTGGTTCCGTGCCCTTTTTGGTGGTGGGGGTTATTTGGGGATGAGGCCGTGGGCAAAGAAGCTGTAGTGTTGGTTGTTGCCAATAATGAGGTGATTGAGGTGGTTGATGTTGAGGATGTTGCTGGCTTGGATGAGTTTGGTGGTTACTTCTTTGTCGGCTCGGCTGGGGTCGGGGTTGCCGGATGGGTGGTTGTGGACGACCATGATGGCGTTTGCGTTGGTGAGGAGGGCCAACTTGTTTCTATCGAACGTTCTTAACGTGTGTCCCTGCACCACGGTGGATGGTCAGCCGTTTGTCATTGCGTAGACTACATCGCCGAGTTCGCGGCGGAAGGATTCGTTTTCGACGAAGAGTTTGTAGAACTGGGTATCGTCTTTCAAGATAAGTTGCATCACTTTGCCGAGTGCTTCGTCGTGTACCATGCGGGCGGTGTGCGGGGTGTTTTCTCTGGCGTTCCGGTAGGCAGTGTTATCGGCTACTTTTGGCGCAATGTCGTCAATGATGCGTTTGGTCTGGCGTTCGGGGTCTTGCAGTTGTTCTCTCCAATGTTCGTTGAAACTCTTGAGGATGTTGCTTAATCGGTCAAGCTCCGGTTCGGGTTTGTGCCCGCCGCCTTCCATCGGTATGGGCTCTATTTCGGCGTCGCTGTCCTGGAGTACAATTTTCTGCATCGCTCTCTTCTCGACGCGGTAGCTGTCCATGTCGATAGCGTCAAGGATACCTTTCGAGAGATCCTCCTCCACTGGAGCCGGGAGCTTGGGCGTGAGGAGGTTCAGAAAGATTGAGAGCTTTTCCCATGCGGCGTTACTGTAGGGCAGAATAGAGGAGAGGAAGCTGTATGAGCGGCAGAAGGCTTTGGCATTGCCCTTGAATTTCACCTGCCCATCCTCGTCAAGCAAGCTGGTATAGAGTGCAACACAGGTATCAAGAATCGGGTCGAGCTGGTCACGGTCGGCACCGCCAAGAAAGAGTGAAACAAGCTGCTGCACCTGATCGGGTGTATAGAGTTGCGCGTTGTCGAGATCTCTCTTGAGGTCGTTCAGTTTGTTCGGGTCGGTTTCTTCGGCAAGCAGCGTGGTACGGTAGTAGTCCTGAAAAGCGCAGGCAATGGTTTCAAAATTGTTCTGGAAGTCGAGGACAAAGCAGTCGTACTTCAGCGGATGTGAGCGGTTGAGGCGTGAGAGGGCCTGCACCGCCTTGATGCCTGAGAGCAGTTTATCGACATACATGGTATGCATCAAGGGCTCATCGTAACCGGTCTGGAACTTGTCGGCACAGATGAGGAATCGGTAGGGGTCGTTTTTGATCTTGTCGGCGATATCACTGCCCGGGAAACCGTTAAGCGACGCTTCACTGACCTGCGTTCCATCATAATCGTGCACTCCTGAAAATGCTACGATCGCCTTATAGGGGCTCTTGCGTTCAGTGAGATAGTTCTGGAAGGCATGAAAGTACTGGATCGCCCTTTCGATGCCACTTGTAATTACCATGGCACGCGCCTGCCCCCCTATTTTGTTGGCGGCCAGCACCTGCTCGTGAAAGTGATCCACCATAATCTCGCTCTTGAGCCGGATGGCGTGGTCGTGACTTTCGACGTACCGATGCAGTTTCTTTTTTGCTTTTTTGGTATCGAATTCCGGATCATTCTCAATCTTCTTGATCAGTTTGTAGTAGCTCTCGACGGGGGTGTAGCTCTTGAGCACATCAAGGATAAACCCCTCATCGACCGCCTGCTTCATGGTGTAGCTGTGGAAGGGGCGGTGCTTCACCTTGCCTTCAACGTCGGGCGGCAGCGCTTCACCAAACATTTCGAGGGTTTTGTTTTTGGGTGTTGCCGTGAAAGCGAAGTAGCTGGCGTTGGTCAGCATTTTGCGGGCAGCCATACGTTTTTCGAGCGCTTCGTTCACCGTGTCTTCAGGATCAGGCTCTTCAGCGTCAGAGGTATTCTTGCCGGAAAGCGCCTGACTCATTGCTGCCGAGGTCTTGCCTCCCTGGCTTGAATGCGCTTCGTCGATGATAATGGCAAAGGTGCGACCTGCCTCCATGGCGATTTCGTCGAGAATGAAGGGGAACTTCTGCACCGTGGAGACAATGATCTTCTTTCCCTCCTGAATGAAGCGGCGGAGGTCACCGGATTGCCGGGCATGGCCTACCGTAGCACCAACCTGCATAAACTGGCGAATGGTTTTCTGGAGCTGATCATCGAGAATCCGGCGGTCGGTAACCACAATCACGGAGTCGAACAGCTCCCTTCCCTCCCGCTTCAGGTCGATAAGCTGGTGCGCAAGCCAGGCAATGGAGTTTGATTTGCCGCTCCCGGCGGAGTGCTGGATGAGATAACGCTTCCCTGCCCCAAACTGCTGCACATCAGCCAGAGCCTGACGCACCACGCCGAGCTGATGGTAACGGGGCCAGACCTGACGACGTTTTTTTCTCCCTCTCCGCTCATCTTTTTCCTCAACAATCTGTGCGTAGTTCTCAAGGATGTTGGTGAGCCCTGCCGGAGTAAGCAGCTCTTTCCAGAGATAATCGCTCTTGATACCGTTCGGGTTGGGAGGGTTGCCCGCACCATCATGATAGCCCTTATTGAAGGGCAGGAACCATGAGCCCTTGCCGCGCAACTCCGTGCACATCTGCACCTCACTGTCGTCCACGGCAAAGTGCACCACACAGCGGCCAAACTCGAAGAGACGCTCATGCCGGTCGCGGTCGCGCCGGTACTGCTCAACCGCATCGGCTACGGTCTGTTTGGTGAGGCTGTTCTTCAGCTCAAAGGTGGCAATGGGAAGACCGTTGATGAAAAGGCAGAGGTCGAGAGAACGGCGGGTCTCATCCGTGCTGTAGGCCAGTTGGCGCGTGATGGAGAAGCGGTTCAGCGCGTGCAGTCCGGATGCCTTTGCGTTGCCTTCAGAGGGTGTGCCGTAGAAAAGGTCGAAGTGAAGGGCCCCATGCTCAATGCCCTTGCGCAGCACATCAATCACGCCTCGTTTGCCGATTTCGGTGGAGAGGCGGGCAAGAAACTTGAGGCGATTGATATCCCCCGGTTTGTTCGCCTCTGCCATGGCAAGCTTTGCGAATTGCTCTGGCTGTGTGGCACGCAGAAAGGAGAAGAGCTGCGAAACATCAAGCGAGTATGCACGGTCATACTCTTTTGGAGTACCCGCGATATATCCGGTTCCGCCATACGGTGGTGATGACTGCTCAACCTGACCGGAGGATGAAACAAAACCGTCTGTACCGGTAGTATGGCGCATGATGAGGGTTTCAAGCCCTTTTTCCGTGATATCGGTGGTCATACAAGAGCCTCCTCCTCAAAGGGTTCGTCCTCAAGAGCTTCAACACTGTCGTTGTCTGGCAGGTCAATCAAGGCTTCATCGGGCAGTTTTGCTGCCGCTTCACGCACATCGAGCTTGCCTGTTACTACATCGGCAACAAGGCGGGTGCGATACTCCCGGAGGAGTTCGATTTCACGTTCGAGGCGGGAGATGGCTGTTGTAAGTCTTGAAGTCTCCAACTCAACATGAGCAAGAATGGCGTCCTGTTCCTTAATTGGTGGAAAAGGGATGCGCAATGACCGAACAACGTCTGCATTTATATTCGGCTGGCCACCGCCATACGCCGCGCGAAGTAAATGTGGCTTTGCAGTCTGAATAATCAATTGGATAAGGAAGACGTTTACCGTTGGCATTGCTTGAGCAAAAACACAACAGGCTTGATTTGTACATGCAGCAACCCCAAGAATGCCAGTTTTACCAATAGTTGCTCCATACATTGCAACGACAATTGAATTTTCAGGATAGAGTTTCAAAGTACTGTATGCAATCAACGCTTTCCCATGCACTGTACGTTTAGTCTTCTTAATAACTGAATCGTTCAAATCACCGCTCATAACCCAATTAATTGAGCCTCCGTAATAGTGGTCTCCACTTGGAGTAGTGCCACTACCTTGCGTATGAAACAGTGTTCTGAGTTTCCGCACCTCCCAATGCTCTGGAATATCGCCAAGCCAGGGAATACCGGATGGCTTGAAGAGCACGGAGGGGTCAAGGCCACGGGTAACGGCACGGTGGATGATGACCTGCTTCTGTTCGTTGAGCAACGTAATCACCCTGCGCTTTGCCCGGATGGCTTTTTCCAGTTGCCCATTCGCCCAGCCGAGAAAGCGCACAATCGCCGCCTGTTCGTCGGGCGGGGGCAGGAGAATTGGAATCTGACGCATTCCTCTAATCGTAAGATCCCACTGACCTACCCGAACGCCATCGGAAGCCTGACCGAAGTGCGCAACATAGGGTTTGCTCCTAAGAAGGGCCTGTCCAAATGATCGGTTTGCTATGGTAAAATTGAAAACAAAATATGCGGGGCTAACAATCCCATCACATGGCGCAATACCCATTGAACCCTGCCATGCCTTCATCTTGTTGATAACGAGATTTCCTGCACGAGCAACTTTATAATTGCTCAGGTCTTCCGGAATAACATTATGGTTCTCACCTGCATCTGTAAGCGAGCGAACAAATACGCCCTTTTCGCGAGCAACTGAAAGCAATGGTAGATCAGTGCGATTCCGTTCGTTATATGGTCGAATCAGTGTGCGGAGATTTTGAACCTCCCAATGAGATGGAACAGCACCCAACCAAAGTGAACCGGATTCTCTGTATGCCGGATATGGTTTGAGATCGGCAATCATGGCTGGCCTCCCTTCTTTTTGCGAACAGGCTGGGCTTCAGGCAAATGCTGCATGACCTGATCAAAGTCGTCCGGCTGCTGTGCCTGCTCAGCCAGACGCTGGCGGTGGAATGCGTCGTACTCGTTTTCGGCATGGGTCGCTGCAGCATCATGGGAGAGGTGCCCGGCGTGCGTGAGAATGTCGCGCTCATTGAGTTGCAGGAAGCCGTCAAGCTTGATTACCCAGTCAACCATGCGCATGGGTATGCGCCGCATGGCCTGGCCTTCAGCAAAAACAAGATATTGCTCAACCAGATTGTTCAAAACGGCCAGTTCCTCTTCGTTCAGGTAGTTTTTGGCAATAGCAACGTCTTCTTTGCGCGGCTTCGCGCCTCGCCAGTTGGTTAGCCCCATATTAGGCTGATTTCGATCGGCTCGGGTATGGATGATTTCAGCAGCGGTCTGGCCGGTGATGGCCCAGTGCACCTTGTTCTGCACGGTCTTGAAAAAGGCAAGGCTGGTTTCAGTCGTCGGATCGTAGTCAATACTGGTAGCGTAGATGTCGGTGATCTTTTTGTAAAAGCGACGCTCGGAGGTGCGGATATCCTGAATCCGCCGCGCAAGCTCTTCGAAATAATCGAAGGGCTGATCAGGGTTTTTGAGCCGTTCATCGTCGAGCACAAAGCCTTTAACGATATATTCGTGCAAACGCTGGGTTGCCCAGATGCGAAACCTTGTAGCAATAACAGATTTGATACGGTAACCTACAGAAATAATGGCATCAAGGTTATAGAAGTCGATGGTTCGATTGACCTGCCGGGTACCTTCCTGGCGAACTGTTAAGAAATTCTTAACAGTTGCTTCCTGCCGCAGTTCTCCTTCCTCGAAGATATTGCGCAGGTGCATACTGATATTAGGCACCGTAGTCTGAAACAGCTCGGCCAAGTGCTGCTGGGTCAACCAGACGGTTTCTTCCTCAAAGCGGACGTCGATTTTGATGACGCCGTTTTCGGCCTGATAGATAAGGAAACGGGATTGTTGCGGCTGATCGCTCATTTGGCACCTCCCTTCAGCAGACCATCGAGCAGCCCTTCGGCTTCCTGCTCAATGGCAAAAATGTCTGCGGTGATCTCTTCGAGCGTGCGGAGCGGCTGTGGTTTGTAAAAGTGACGGGTGAAGCTGACTTCGTAGCCGATTTTGGTGGCGCTCTCCTTTATCCATGCGTCAGGTGTGTAGGGCAGCACTTCGCGACGGATGAAGGCGTCAATTCCTCCCTCTTCGAGGAGGGGCACCTGCTCTGTGTCGCGCAGATCGGGATCGGGTTCGTATTCGACAATCACGGGCTTTCCTGTAGGGGTCACCGTATCGTAAAGACCGTAAAGCGGTTGAGCTTCGTTCTTGCCTGGCTTGTGCATTTTGGCAATGACAGGGGGGGCGGTTTCTACCCGCCAGCTTACTGCTTTCAGAATTTTGTTCAGATCGGCTGCGGGCAGCTTGATACTTCCCTGCATGAGTGCTGCGATGACATTCTGGCGGAAGATATTGTGGTCTTCGAAAAGCTGTTCACCAAGAATGGTACGCAAGGCATAAGCGGATTCAACAAGCCTGCCGTCGCGCTCCCATGTCTTGGGGTCAAGCAGCTTCTTTTTCTTTTTTTCTGGGAGCCCTTTTTTGCTGCCACCCTCTTCATCGTCACTCTCCTCTTCGTCGCTCCCCCACTCGGCAAGGCGCTTTTCGAGCGCTGGAGCAATGATGCTGAAATTGGTGAAGAGGTCGTCGCCTAACTCTTCGTAGAGGGTGGAACGGATCTCTTCATCACCGGAGGCAAAGCGCAGGCTCTCTATGGCCTTTATGGTGAGCTGGCTGTGAAGCCGGAGGGGACGTTCAACCGTTACTTTCCAGTAGCCGAACTCCTCATTGGGAAAAATTCTTGATTCGGGTGTCTCTTCGAACTCAAGAAAGGTGTTGAGGATGCGGTCAATATCTTCCTGGGAGAGCTCACAGTTCTTTTTGCCAAGATTTTTGCGGAGTGGCTTGAACCACTGGGTGGCGTCGATAAGCTGGAGAAAACCCTCACGGTGTGCAGGTTTACGGTTGGTGAGCACCCAGATGTAGGTGGCAATGCCGGTATTGTAAAAGAGGTTGAGCGGTAGGGCAACGATGGCTTCGACCCAATCGTTTTCGATGAGCCAGCGGCGGATGTTGCTTTCGCCCTGTCCAGCATCGCCAGTAAAGAGCGAACTGCCGTTGTGGACTTCGGCGATGCGGCTGCCGAGCGCGGAGGTCTGGTTCATTTTGGAGGCCAGATTGGCCAGAAAAAGCAACTGCCCGTCGCTGGAGCGGGTGACGAGTGAGAGCTCTTCACCCTGATGCATCACCCTGAAGCGGGGATCGCGCATCCCCTCTTTGCCGCCCATTGCTTCGAGATCTTTTTTCCAGCTCTTGCCGTAGGGGGGATTGGAGAGCATGAAGTCGAAAAGATGAGAGGGAAAGGCGTCGTGTGAGAGGGTGGACCATTCCGCGCCACCAACAATGTGGTCGGCGTTTTCGCCCTCGCCTTTGAGCAGCATGTCGGCCTTGCAAATGGCGTAGGTTTCGGGGTTGATTTCCTGCCCATAGAGCAGACATTGGATATCCTGTTGATGCTTTGCGGCTATGGATAAAACGGTCTCTTCGGCAACGGTGAGCATGCCGCCGGTTCCGCAGGTGCAGTCGCAGAGCAGGTAGGTGCCTGACTTGAGTTTATCCTCAATCGGCAAAAAGACAAGGTTGGCCATCAGACGCACGGCGTCGCGGGGCGTCCAGTGTTCACCAGCCTCTTCGTTGTTATCCTCATTGAATTTGCGGACAAGTTCTTCGAAGACCGTGCCCATTGCGTGGTTGTCGATACCTGCGGGAGTGAGGTCGATTTCAGGGTCGAGAAACTTGTTGATAAGTGTACCGAGGGCGTCAGCTTTAGAGAGTGTGGAGAGCTGGTTGCGGAACTTGAAGTTTTCGAGAATGTCCTGAACGTTGGGTGAATAGCCGTTGAGGTAGTCTTCGAAATCAGCAAGGAGATGCTGCTGGCTGCCGCGCGATTTGAGGTCACGCAGGGTAAATTGCGAGGTGTTGTAGAATGCCTGCCCAGCCGCTTCGCAGAGTGCTGCACGCTGTTCGGTGATTCCTGCATCGTCGAGCATTTTTTTTATATCGAGCACGGCTTGTTTGGTCGGTTCAAGCACGGCGTCCATGCGGCGGATGACGCACATGGGGAGAATGACGTCTGGGTATTTGCCCCGCTTGAAGAGGTCGCGGAGGACATCGTCGGCTATGCCCCAGATAAAGGATACAATTTTGTTGTGGGTGACTTCGTTCATGAAATGTTGTTTAGCGGAAACAGCGAAGTAAATGGCATTCAAGGAATAAGAAAAATATGCGTGAATTTAAATATAGGCAAGAGATTTGAATTAGTGTCGTGTCATGTGTATTCTGACGGTTGGCATTCTATGGTGGACCCCGATTTTTAGACAGCGGTTTAAGTTGTTAACTTGCCCCAAAAAGGAGCAGGTAATGACAAAAAGGACACGAAAAAATTTCAGCAGTGACTT
>CAIPYV010000056.1 GCA_903869365.1 uncultured Chlorobiaceae bacterium | reverse complement strand
TTATGAAAGCTGTAAAGCTATAATTTTGCTTTGTTGCCTTTCTTTTTTGTATTTCTGTCCTTGAAAGAGGTACCGTTTTTCGAATAGCTCAGTTTAGGTTGTATGTTAATCTCCAAGAAAGAATTTCCCTGCTGGAAAAAATCAACGACCTCGGCGGAGAATCTTGAAGGAGGTCCTGGAAAAACCAAGAGTCTTTATCAATATCCAAGAATGACACCAATGAAAATCAGCGCACGCAACGTTTTTTCAGGAACCATTGAAAAAATCACCAAAGGATCAGTTAACGCTGAAGTGATTCTTCTGATCAGACCTGAAACCCGCATCGTTTCCATCATTACCAACGGTGCTGTTGAGAACCTCAGCCTGAAAGAGGGAATGAATGCTTACGCCATCATCAAATCAAGCTCAATCATTATCGCACGGGAACTGCAGGATGCTCAATTAAGTGCACGCAACGTCATCCCTGGCAAAATCAGCAAACTTATTGAAGGCCCTGTCAGCACTGAGGTTGATGTTGAAATAGGAGGAGGCAACGTTATTTCTGCTCTTATTACCCATGGCAGTTCTGAAAAGCTTGAACTGAAAAAGGGAGACACGGCCTGTTCAGTCTTCAAAGCTTCAAGTGTGATCCTTGGAATAAACTAAAGTGCGGTTTTTTTTGCTTGTTGAGCAAGAAAATTGAACTTTTTTTTGGAAATTACCGAAAATAGAGTTAACAATCGTTAACTGAACGATACACAACCATGACATCAATGCCCTCGACAATCTTCATAATGTGCTGCTGCTGTTGCGGATTGCAGATGCATTCTGACAAAAGGATATCGGGGAGCTCGACGTAACTCACTCATGATTTCATGAAGTTCGTAAAGTCTTTAAAGCCGGTTCTGAATGTCAGAGCTGGCTTTTTTTATTTTACAATACCAAAACCGATAACCCGAGGATAAATAATATGTCAACAACAAAATCATCAACCACATGCGTGGGTATCCCATTTCCGATAGTGAAACTCAACAGATGGGTGCTGCTCACCGGTATCTCGACTGCCATCATCATTCAGCAGCCGATAATTACCACACTCCTGTTTTTTATCATTCTTTCCTCTGTCGTGTTCGGTAAAAGCGGAAGTCTCATTTACATCGTCGGGTCACGCATTTTTGCAAAGCAAAATGAAAATACACCTACAGAAGATCCGAGGCTTATGCGGTTCAATAACTCCATCGCTGCCATTCTGCTCGGCGGTGCCCAGATCGCCTTTCTGGCGGGAGTGCCTCTAACCGGATGGATCCTGTCAGGATTTGTTGCAGTTGCAGCCACAGTAGCCCTCTCAGGTTTCTGCTTCGGATGCTTCCTTTATTACCAGTTTAATCTGCAGCGTTTCAAACTTTTCGGTAACCAGCAGGCAAAACAGGAAGAAAAATAGATCACATATTCAAGGGCGACGTGGGTGAGAGGCGCAAGTTCGAATCTTGCCGTCGCCGCATGTTCAGTGAACAATAGATAAAACGACAACAACAAACAAAACACAGGAGAATAACCAATGAGTGAAAAGAACTACCGCTTTGAGACCCTGGCCCTTCATGCAGGCCAGACTGTCGACGCAACACTGTCGCGTGGAGTACCGGTGTACCGTACCAGTTCCTATCTCTTTAAGAACACTGAACATGCAGCAAACCTGTTTGCCCTGAAGGAACTCGGCAATATCTACACAAGGTTGATGAATCCAACAACCGATGTGCTCGAACAGCGGGTCACACAGCTTGAAGGAGGTGCAGCGTCGGTTGCGCTGGCGTCTGGCACTGCTGCAATTTTCTATGCCATTATCACTTTAGCCGAAGCTGGTGATGAAATTGTGTCGGCAAACAATCTCTATGGCGGTACCTACACCCAGTTTGATGCCATTCTTCCAAAACTTGGTATTAATGTGAAGTTTGTCGACCCGAAAGACCCTGCCAATTTTGAAAAAGCAATTACCGATAAAACAAAAGCCATCTTCATTGAAACCATTGGCAATCCTGTCCTTGACTACACCGATGTCAAGGCCATTGCAGAGGTTGCTCACCGCAACGGCCTGCCGCTGATTGTCGATGCAACCTTCACCACTCCCTATCTGCTCAAAACGATTGATCTCGGGGCTGATATTGTTATTAACTCCCTCACCAAATGGCTTGGAGGTCATGGTTCCGGTATTGGCGGCATCATTACCGATGCAGGACGTTTTAACTGGAAAGGCGGACGTCATCCCCTCTTTACCGAACCCGACAATAACTATCATGGACTGCGCTGGGCTATCGACCTTCCTGAACCGCTTGCACCAATAGCATTTGCCCTTCGGGTTCGCACCGTCCCGCTCAGAAATCTTGGAGCCTGTATCTCTCCTGACAACTCATGGATATTTATTCAAGGCATTGAAACCCTGCCTCTCCGGGTTGCCCGTCATTCGGAAAACGCGCTTAAAATCGCTGAACATCTCTCGCAACATCCCGAAGTTGCCTGGGTACGTTATCCGGGACTGAAAACTGATCCTTCATACCCTGCAGCTTCAAAAGATCTGAAAAACGGCTTTGGCGGTATGGTAGTGTTCGGGGTTAAAGGCGGTTATGAGGCAGCAGTAAAAATCATCGACAACATTAAGCTCTTTTCGCATCTGGCTAACGTCGGCGATGCCAAGAGCCTTATTCTCCATCCGGCAAGCACCTCACACAGCCAGTTATCATCGGAACAACAGCTCCAAAGTGGTCTGTCACCCGACCTGATTCGCCTCTCTGTCGGTCTGGAACATCCGGATGACCTGATTGAGGCGCTCGACGAAGCGCTTAAGACAGAGTAAACACATAACGCTGAAAATAATTCAGGAAGTTTTTGAAAACGGAGCAGGTATCTGATAATGACTAAAAACAATCGTAACATCTCGGTTGTACTCGCTGATACGCAGTTTTTAACCAACGAGGCTCTGCGGTCTCTCCTGACGCCGCTTTACCAGACGTTCTTTATCGTATCAACAAAAGCTGGTTTGCAACAGTACCTGCAAAAAGAGACTATTTCACTTATCATCACGGATCATACGCTTTTCGATTTTGATTCAATCAGTGACCTTGATGAACTTCGAAAAAAGCATCCTGAGATAGGAATAGTTATTTTGACCAATACGATAACCCACTTAAAAATAAAAGAGTTAAATAATGCCGGTATTCGAAATATTGTTCTGAAAACTGATGATCGGGAAGAGATTTTTCACGTCATCGAAGCTGCACTGAAAGGGAAAAAATACTATTCAGGGGATGTTCTGGATATTCTTCTTAAAAAGGATGGACCCCATGAAGACGCAAGCCTTCTGACCGCGTCGGAAATCGAAATAGTCCGCATGATTGCCGCCGGTTTGTCAACAAAAGAAATCGCGACCAAAAAGCATATCAGTTTTCATACCGTTATGACACACAGAAAAAACATTTTCCGCAAACTTGGGGTTTCAAGCAGCCCTGAACTGTTAATCTATGCGATTAAAGCCGGTTTGATCGACAACATCGAATACCACATCTGACATACCATATTTATGGTATAAAAGATAACTCGTTAAGGGGATTTCCAGTTATACGCTTATTGATCATCTTTATATTTTTTTCTCAAACGCAAAACAATCAACAGCCATGGGACGCATTGCAACAAAACTGACTGACCTTATCGGCAACACGCCTTTGCTTGAGCTTCAGAATTACGGTAAAGAGCATAATCTGCAGGCAACGATTATTGCAAAGCTTGAATATTTCAATCCGGGTGGCAGTGTCAAGGATCGTATTGGTTTTTCTATGATCGAGGATGCTGAGCAGAAGGGATTGATCAATAAAGAGAGTGTCATCATTGAGCCGACAAGTGGTAATACTGGTATTGCTCTGGCATTTATTGCCGCGGCCAAAGGGTATCGTCTTATTCTTACGATGCCTGAAACTATGAGTATTGAGCGTAGAAACCTGCTTAAGGCACTTGGTGCTGAACTGGTGCTTACTCCTGGCCCTGAAGGTATGACCGGTGCGATCAAGAAAGCTGAGGCACTTCATGAGGAGTATGCGAATTCTTTTGTTCCGCAGCAGTTTAAAAATCTTGCTAATCCTGAGATTCATCGTAAGACGACGGCTGAAGAGATCTGGAATGATACTGATGGAAACGTTGATATTTTTGTCAGCGGCGTCGGTACTGGCGGTACGATAACGGGTGTTGGTGAGGTGCTTAAGCAGCGGAACCCGAATGTTTCTATTGTCGCTGTGGAGCCGTTTGATTCGCCGGTTATTTCGGGTGGTAAGCCTGGGCCTCATAAAATTCAGGGTATCGGTGCCGGTTTTATTCCTGCGATTCTGAACACTGGTATTATTGATGATATCGTTCTTGTTAAAAATGAGGATGCGTTGCGCACGGGTCGCATTCTGGCGCGTACTGAGGGCCTTATTGTAGGTATCTCTTCTGGTGCGGCTGTGTATGCGGCTTTGCAACTTGCACAACGTGAAGAAAATAAGGGGAAACGGATTGTCGTTATCCTGCCGGATACCGGTGAACGTTACCTTTCGACGCTTCTCTATCAGTTTGAGCCGGAGCAGGTTAATATCTGAACCTTTCCTTCCCTGTGCTGAATTTTCGGGACGGTGGGTCAGGAATATCCGGCAAGAGAACTGAAAACGATCTTGCCGGGTTATCTTGAGGGTACTATATTTTTTTAAGCATTGTATAATAACCGGGAATTTATCCGGTCTGAGGAGATTGATATCATGGAAACCAAAACCGGCAATAGTATTGAAGAGACGATACAACTCTTATCCGGTTCAGGAGATTCGGAATGTGACTATTTACCGAATAATGAACATTTGCTGCCTTCGATTGAAAAACTGAAAGAGATTGTTGAACTGATACGTTCGATTGTTTTTCCGGGTTATTTCGGAGGTCCGGTTTTGCGGCATCAGTCGTTGTCGCATTTGCTTGGGGTCAGGATCGAAAGACTCTATGGCTTGCTTTCGGAGCAGATTCTCAGTGTTCACCAGTTTGATACCGTGAATAACGGTTCCGTCAACGCAGCTGAATATGCGGCGGAAACGGCAAGCCAGTTCATTGAAATTCTTCCGGATATCAGGAAAAAATTGTGCACTGACGTTCATGCTATCTATGACGGCGATCCGGCGGCTAAGAATCATGGGGAGATCATTTTCTGCTATCCTTCGATCAGAGCGATGATCAATTACCGTACGGCACATACCCTGTTGTCGCTTGGTGTTCCGCTTATTCCGAGAATTATCTCTGAGATGGCACATTCGGAAACGGGTATTGACATCCATCCCGGCGCCCATATCGGTGACCATTTCTGCATTGATCACGGAACAGGAGTTGTCATTGGTGAAACGTGCATTATCGGCAATCATGTACGCCTCTATCAGGGCGTAACGCTTGGGGCGAAAAAGTTTGCGCTTGATGATGATGGCAACCCTGCTAAAAATATTCCCCGTCACCCGATTATTGAGGACAACGTCGTTATCTACTCGAATGCCAATATTCTGGGAAGAATTACCATCGGCCAGAACTCGGTGATCGGCGGCAACGTGTGGCAGACCAAAAGTGTTCCGCCCAATTCCAGGGTGCTGCAGCAGAAAGCCGTTGAAAGCAGCTTTACCGATGGTCTGGGTATTTAGGTACTGAGTCTGAGAAAAAAAGTACTTTATACTTTATACTGTTGACCTTTACGCTTTTTAAAATAATTGTCGGGATACTTTTTTGATGCAGTTTGAAACCCTTGCTATTCATGATGGTCAGGCTCCTGATCCTTTGACCGGGTCAGTAACCGTTCCTGTTTACCAGACCTCCACGTTCGAACGCGAAGATCTTGAACGTCGTGGTGAATTTTTTTATTCGAGAATCGGGAATCCGACACGAAAAGCGCTTGAATCGACACTTGCTTTGCTTGAAAATGGTCGTTTTGGTCTGGCTTTTGCCTCCGGGGTTGCTGCTTCTCTGGCGGCACTGCAGGTGCTGAAACCAGGTGACCATATTGTGGCTGGGTTGGATATCTACGGCGGCAGTTACCGAACGTTTGAGCAGCTTATGCGTCCCTGGGGAGTCAACACGAGCTATGCGGCGAGTGAATCTACGGAGAGTTATGAAGCGTGCTTGACGCGGGAGACAAAACTGATCTGGCTTGAAACACCGAGCAATCCCCTGCTTCAACTCACCGATATCCGTGCAATCTCCCGACTCGCTCATGAACGTGGCATTCTTGTGGCTGTTGACAACACCTTTTCAAGCCCATATTTTCAGAGACCACTCGATCTTGGTGCAGATATTGTCGTACACAGCACGACCAAATATCTCGGCGGTCACAGCGATGTCATAGGGGGTGCGGTCATTACGTCCGACCCTGGGCTGCATCTTAAAATAAAAAACTACCAGGGCGCAGCGGGAGCCATACCGGCACCATGGGACTGCTGGCTTATCCTTCGTGGCCTGAAAACCCTGAAAATCCGCATGAAGGAACATGAGGCAAGTGCCCTTCATCTTGCCGGATTTCTTGAACAACACCAGGCTGTGGAACAGGTCTTCTATCCGGGTCTTGCTTCGCATCCGCAGCATGAACTGGCTAAAGTGCAGATGAGCGGGTTCGGGGGAATGCTGACCTTTGCCTTGAAAGGCGGGCTTCCTGCGGTGGAACAACTGCTTGCACATCTCAAATTGTTTGTGCTGGCTGACAGTCTGGGGGGAGTTGAATCATTGATCGCTTCGCCTGCTAAAATGACGCTTGGACCGCTTTCGGATGAGGAAAAACGCCGGAGAAAGTGCACCGATAACCTTGTGCGGCTTTCTGTCGGGCTGGAAAATGCAAGTGACCTTGAAGATGATCTGCGCAACGCTCTCGAAAGAAAGTAGTGAATTTTCCTAAGACAATTCCGCTTAAATTGCGTTTCATCTTTTTGCCTTGTTCAAGGTTATGGATTCAGGGAAGTGATGAGCCCTGAAGGTTTATGTGCTAAGGAATTCGGTTATCAGATTGAGGAGTTCGGTTTTTGTTGATGGGTTTGGTGATGAAGCTGTCACACCCTGCTACTTTGGCTTTTTGCTTGTCTCCTTTTGCGGCAAATGCTGATTGGGCGATAACGGGAAGATCGGGGCGGTACTGCTTGATGAGTTTTGTTGCCTCTAACCCGTTCATGATGGGCATGTTAAGGTACTTAAGCACAAGATTGATTTCCGGATACTGTTGAACCATTTTTACTGCGTCCACTCCATTAACAGCAGAAAGCGTGGTGATGTTTTCGCTTGTGAGGAACATTGCAAGTACCATGCTGCTGACCATGTCATCTTCCGCTATGAGAATGGTCAAATCCCGAGTAAAAGTGGCATGTTCATTATTGATGGAACTATGCGTTTCTGTTTTCGATAAGCCAGAAAAAGGCTTATACGCAGAGTGAAAAAGAATGTACTTCCTCTTCTTTCTACCGATTCGACACTGATTGTACCGCCAAGGAGTTCAACGAAAGACTTGGTGATGCTCAATCCGAGTCCGGCACCTTCGTAGCCTCTGGTCAAGGAGTTGTCAACCTGGTGAAACCGTTCAAAAACCTTGTCATGCATTTCACGGGGAATTCCAATACCTGAGTCGATAACATAAAACTCAAGCATATTGCCCTGTCTTCTATAGCCAAAATCAATGCCTTCTTTCGTGGTGAATTTCAGGGCATTGTTGACAAGATTTGTCAAAATCTGGTTCAACTTTCCGCTGTCGGTATAGATGATGCTTTCGTTGTCAGAAAGCCAACCGACGGAAGGAGGGGTCAATCGTAGAAAAAAGCAACTACCGCTTCAAAAAGTAGTAGGAAATCATTACAAAATGACGTAGTCCAAAGACGCTGCCTGGGTGATTGCTAATTTCCGAAATTGGCTGATTTTTAATTTCCGACTACATCTGGGAAAGTTTCGATGGTTGAGCTGCATCGGCTAACAGCTTTACCTCGCAGATTCCTGGTTCTCTCTTGGTGAAGACTGTTTCGAGCAATGCATCAAGGAGTTGATGGTCTTCCGGAACAACAAGTCTTTTAAACCGCATGCCTCGTAACCGGGAACGGTCAACTCCAAGCAGTTTGGTGGCTGTCAGATTTGTTTGCTGGATCTTACTGTCCCTGCCCAACGTCAAATACCCGACTGGCGCAAAGTCATAGAGGGCAGCGTACATGCTGAGGCTATTCTCCAGCTCAATTCTGGTCCGATCAAGTTCGTCCCGTTGCATTTCAAGCTCGAGCTGATGAACCTGGAGTTCATGGACAAGCCTGAGCGTCTCATCAGGAGGGAAGAAGTGTTGAGTGCTGAGTCCTGAGCGCTGAGGTTTTGTTGGCGAAGGCGTGCTTCAGCCTGAGAGCGTAACTCAGATGAAGTGATCGGGGTATTGTTTTTTTTTATTTTTGCCATGGGGGGGCTCTGTTGCTCGGATTTTCTCTATAATTGCTCCGGGTTACGGGCCTTCAATGTACTGGTAATATAGTGAAGAACAAATGCACGTTGAGCAACGTAGCTTGTCTTGATCTCCATCAAACCAGTTGGTGCAAAGAGTGCTCACAAGAACAACCTTACACCACTGGCTAATAGTTGAGCAAAATAACGTTAGTCTTTAAAATCCTCAATGACAGAATCTTCTGCTTCAAACCAATCATCCTTATCCGACCAGAGGTTTTTTCCTTTTGCTTGCCATAGGTAATAGGCGGCAAGTCTTACCTGCTCTTCACGCTGCTCTTGCTGCTCTGAAGTCAGTGCTGCTGTTGTTGCTTCAGCTTCTGTGTTTGTTATTTCTGGTGATTCGTTTGACATGATCTATTGATGGTTAATGGTTAGATGACTCTCAATGCATTTTTTCACTGTTAGTTAACCGTAATTGCTTTTCCTGTCTTTGGTTGAGGTTCGATCTTCGGTACCTTTATTTTCAGAACGCCGTTGTCATAGGTCGCCTCAATTTTATCAACATCAACGTTTTCACCTACGGTAAAGCTCCTGTTAAGGCAACCCCATGAACGTTCAATACGGTGATATCCTTTTTTCTTTTCTTCTTCATTCTGTGTTCTTTCTGCGCTGATTGAAAGCACATCATCTTCCACAGAAACCTTGATATCCTCTTTTTTGATACCTGGCATATCGGCTTCAATGAAAATGCCTGTTTCATCCTCGCCGATATCAACCTTGAAAGATGGTGCTACCAGGGAAGAGACAAATGGCGATACATTATCGTTAAAAACGTTTTCAAAGAGCTTCAGGGGATCTCTTTTAAAAAGTGTCAGTGACATGACGACATCTCCTTATTTATATATTTATGATACAAAAACAACCAAAAAACCAGTTGTATAGCATGAAATTTATATACGTTATAAATAGTTCCTACAGGATCGAAATAAGCTTAATGCAGAGCATGTGAAGCCGTTTTTACATATACTGTTACGTTGTCCCTCCCTTGATTTTTTGCACTGTACATGGCATCGTCCGCATGTTTCATGAGCGTTAGTTCATCTTCGCCGTGATCAGGGATAACTGCGATACCGATACTGCATGAAATATCAATGGTATGACCTTCGATGATGTAGGATTCTTTTATTGTTTGCCGGATTTTTTCTGCCATGGTAACCGCGTTTGCAAGTGCATCAATTTGTGGCAAGAGAACAACAAATTCATCATCGCCGAGGCGGGTGATTGAGTCTCCGCTTCGTTGTAGTGTTGCCAATGAGCGGGCGGCAACTTGCTGTAACAGGGTATCGCCGATTGCATGGCCAAGAGTGTCGTTGACTGTTTTGAACTTATCCAGATCAAAGATCATGAGGGCTGCCATGACTTTGTTTCGTCGGCATTGGGCAAGCGTAAGCGATACACGTTCGGAGATGAGGCGACGGTTTGGCAGGCCGGTCAATGGGTCGTGCATGGCAAGTTGTCCGATGATCGCTTCTTTATTTTTCAGAGTCTCCAAAGCTCGTCGGGTATCGCTGACATCGGTGAGCGTGAGGCGGCACTTCTGCTGATTATCGCTGATGATGGCGTCAAGGCGATAAGCAATGCACCCAATCATAATCTCGCAATGTTCCAGTCTCCTGCTCTGGAAGACTCTGTGTATCATGCTATTAAACCCCGGGAGATCTCGCTGGGCAATAAAGCAGCCCAAGCGGGATCCCTTGAGATGCGATCGCCTACAGAAGAGCATTCTGGTTATGGTAATATTTGCCTCCAGTATCCTGCTTTCTCGATCAAGCGTCAGATAGCCGACCGGCGCAAAATCGTAGAGATCGCTGTAGCGTTTATGTTCCTGCCGGATTTCATCATAAGCATGCTGAAGTCCTTCGTTCTGCATCTCAAGTTCTATCTGGTGAACCGAAAGTTCATGCAGTAATCGCTGCAACTCTGCTGCAGAGGTTGTTTGATCAGGAGTGAGCCCGCCTTTTTTCAGTCGCTCCTCAGCCCGCAACCGTAAATCCCAGCGGTTAGGTGGATGGGAATTGTCCTTTTTCATGGCGATGCACTGTGCTATCTTGTGTATATAAAAGCGTACGGCAGAATCTGCATGTTCGCTTTGGTCGTACTGTTTTACAGGTAGTCGTTACGAATAATATATATTAATTATATATATACCCAAGGAAGAAGACAGAAGGCAGAACCCCTTGAAACCCCGGGTCCGAGGTGATATATGTCATACCATGGGGATTTGAGATTTGAGAAATTG
>CAIPYV010000055.1 GCA_903869365.1 uncultured Chlorobiaceae bacterium | reverse complement strand
CACACTTGTCCCTCAGCACTTCAGTGAGGTCGCTGACCGCCGGATTGCCCATATAGACAAGACTCTTGCCGCTGTCCACGAGCGTCTGACAAAAGAGATAAATTTCTGGTCAGACCGTTTCGAGAAGCTTACCGACGACAAAAAAGCAGGTAAAGATGTTCGCCTCAACCTTGAAAATGTTCGTCGCACGCTCAGCGATCTCGAAGCCCGGCTGGAGCATCGCAAAAAAGAGTTGCTTTCCATGCGTCATGTTAGCTCCGCCACACCGGTTGTGCTCAGCGGTGCGCTGGTTATTCCTGCAGGATTGCTCCGCACCCTGCAAGGTGAAACGGCATCCTGCAGCTCTGCTTTTTCTGCTGATCCCGCAGCCCGTTCACGCATCGAGCAGCTTGCCATGCATACTGTTCGCCAGTCTGAAGAGGCCCGAGGATGCCATGTGGTAGATGTTTCTGCCCAAAAGTGCGGTTGGGACATCACCTCATACCCGCCGGCAATTGAGGGCAAACAGCCTGAATCCCGCCATATCGAAGTCAAGGGGCGCATAAAAGGTGCAACAACGATTACCGTTACCCGTAATGAAATGCTCTATGCCCTCAATCAGGCCGATAAATTTGTGCTGGCCATTGTGCAGATTGACGAAAATGAACAGATTGATGGACCTTACTATCTGCGGAACCCCTTTGATGTCGAACCGGGTTGGGGCGTTTCTTCTATTAATTTTGAAATCAAAGAATTCTTGAAAAAGGCAGAAATTCAATACGGATCAATATAACTTTCTAAAATGGGGGCCGTTATGCTATCCGAAGACCAGCTCAAGGTATTGCTAACCGATATGGAGGCCGATACTATTGAACGAACTACATCAGTAAGTGATACTGATAAATTCAGTCAGGCGATTTGTGCTTTTGCAAATGATTTGCCCAATCATCGAAACCCGGGTTATCTTTTGATAGGAGTAACAGACAAAGGAGTTTTGTCCGGGCTGACTGTTACTGATGAGCTTCTAAAAAACCTTGGAGGTATTCGTTCTCAAGGCAATGTGTTACCCCAGCCTTACATGACTGTCGCCAGATTCGCACTCTCTGGTGGAGATGTGGCTGTTGTCGAAGTCCACCCATCTGATCTTCCCCCTGTGCGTTATAAAGGACGAGTTTATATCAGAGTCGGGCCACGTAAAGGTATTGCCAATGAGCAGGAAGAGCGTGTTCTTACTGAGCGGCGTGTTGCCCTTGCTCGCTCTTTTGATGCCCGTCCTTGTTCTGAAGCAACAATTGAAGACATCGCGTTAGGTCAATTCGATGCCTATCGGCGGGAAGCTGTTGATCCTGAAACTATTGCGGCAAACAATCGAAATATTGAATTACAATTGGCTTCTCTGAGGCTATATGATCCCGAACCTGCCTGCCCAACATATGCAGGCATATTACTTTTCGGGAAGAACCCCAGATTCTTTCTACCGGGAGCCTATGTTCAATATCTCAAGCTTCCCGGAACAGACTTGACCGAATCGCCTGACGACCAGGCAGAGATTTCTGGCGACCTTCACTCCCTGTTACGAGAGCTGGAGGGGCGGCTCAAGCTCCTGATCCAGACAACAATGCACACAGTAAGTGCACTTGAGGAAAAATTGCAACCTGATTATCCCGAGTGGGCGTTACGGGAACTGCTTATGAATGCTGTCATGCACCGTAACTACGACAGCAATTCACCTATTCGTTTTTATGCATTCAGCGATCACATTGAGATCCAAAGTCCCGGAGGTTTGTATGGCGAAGCGACACCTGAAAATTTTCCTACCCGCAACAGTTATCGTAATCCTGTTATTGCAGAAGCCATGAAATCACTCGGTTTTGTGAACAGGTTTGGTTATGGTGTTCAGCGAGCGCAAGCGCTTCTTGCACAGAATGGCAATTCACTTGCACAATATGAGTTCGATGAGCACTCCGTGTTGGTCAAGATATTCCGGAGGCTACCATGAAAACACTCGCATTTTTTAACAACAAGGGAGGTGTTGGCAAGACCTCACTGGTCTATCATCTTGCCTGGATGTTTGCTGACCATGGAATAAAAACACTCGCGGTCGATCTTGACCCGCAAGCCAACCTCACGGCCATGTTTCTCAATGAAGATCGGCTTGAGCAATTATGGCCAGATGATGAGCATCCTGATACGGTTTATGGCGCGATTCGCCCGATTTTACGGGGAACAGGTGATATTGCTCAACCCAGTGTAGAAATGATCACCGAGACCCTCGGTCTTATTCCGGGTGACCTTGGCTTGTCACGGTTTGAAGACAAACTTTCTGACGCTTGGCCACGATGTCACAACCGCGATGAATCAGCGTTTCGAACCATGACAGCCTTTCATCGACTTGTGCAGCGTGGCGCAGAATGGGGCGCGGAACTAGTTTTGATTGATGTTGGCCCAAATCTCGGGGCCATTAATCGCTCGGCGTTGATTGCTTCCGATCAGGTTTGTTTGCCGCTGGCTCCTGATCTTTTCTCCCTGCAAGGTCTCAAGAATCTTGGACCGACACTTCGAGAGTGGCGTTCCGTATGGGCTGAACTTCTCGCCAAAGCCCCTGCCGATTTACCAATGCCCAGAGGGGCGATGCAGCCCGTCGGTTACATTGTTATGCAGCATGGCATTCTCGATACACGACCTGTCAAGGCATATAAACGCTGGATGGACAAGATACCTGGAGTTTATCGGGAAGCTGTTCTTGATGAAGAGCAGGTTAACTTATTTTTGCCTCCGGTGTCGCAACCCATTGCGCAAGACCCATACTGCTTGTCACTCCTCAAGCATTATCGAAGCTTGATGCCAATGGCCATGGAGGCTCGCAAACCGATATTTTTCCTGAAATCTGCCGATGGGGCGATTGGTGCCCACATCGAAGCTGTGAGGAGTTGTTACCTGGATTTTCAGAATTTGGCAGCTAAAATAGCGGCAGCGGCTGGAATAGCGTTTCAATGAGAAGATCGCATGTTGGCACTAAGTCAGCACCAAGTCGAAGTTCTCTCTAATTGTTTGGAAGATAGTGAGTTATTCAAGCTCATGATCATTGTTGGTCGCTCAGATCGTACCAAGTTCCGGCACCAAGTCCTTAACCCGCTCATCACAGCGGGATTGATTGAAATGACCATTCCGGATAAACCAACAAGCAGCCTTCAAAAGTATCGGGCAACTGAAAAAGGTAGAACCTGGCTTACAGAAATAAAGAAATGATATCAGACTATCCCATAAAATCACCACGCAAGCTCATTGAGGTTGCGCTCCCGCTGGATGCAATTAATGCGGCTTGTTCTCGGGAGAAATCCATCCGGCACGGGCATCCATCAACGTTGCATCTCTGGTGGGCAAGGAGACCTTTAGCAGCAGCACGGGCGGTCATATTTGCTCAGCTCGTCAACGATCCGGGTTATCAGCAGGGTGGAGGGTTCAAATATGGTATGAACAAGAAGGATGCTGCCATTGAGCGGAAGCGACTGTTCAAAATAATCGAAGATCTTGTGTTATGGGAAAATACCACCAACGAAGAAGTTCTGGAACGTGCGCGTGTTGAGATTCGCCGTTCATGGCGGGAGGTGTGCGAGCTGAATAAAGATCATCCTCAGGCTGCCGATCTGTTCAACCCGGAAAAGATGCCTGCGTTTCATGACCCTTTTGCTGGTGGTGGAGCTATTCCACTTGAAGCACAGCGATTGGGACTCGAAGCCTACGCCTCCGATCTGAATCCTGTTGCAGTGCTGATTAACAAAGCAATGATTGAGATTCCGCCCAAGTTCGCTGGACGACCTCCGGTCGGACCAGAGATTGAGACCAAAAAAGGCAAAAGTCTCGAACTTCCAAAAATTTGGCTGGGAGCTACCGGACTGGCAGAGGATGTGCGCTACTATGGGGCGTGGATGCGTGATGAAGCTCAAAAACGCATTGGTCACCTCTATCCACCGGTGGAAATCACGGAAGAGATGTCGAACGAGAGACCTGATTTAAAGCCTCTGATTGGTCAAAAAGTGACAGTTATCGCTTGGCTGTGGGTGAGGACTGTTAAAAGTCCGAATCCAGCCTTTTCCCATGTGGATGTCCCGCTCGCTTCATCTTTTATCCTTGCCAATAAAGAGGGTAAAGAAGCGTATGTAAATCCTATTGTTAGTGGAGGTAAATACCGTTTTACAGTTAAAATTGGTCAGCCACCGCCAGCAGCAAAAGATGGCACCTCATCAGGAAAACGAAAGGCTTTCCGTTGTCTAATGTCTGATGTGCCAATGGAATACGATTATATTCGATCTGAAGGCAAATCTGGTCGTATGGGTCAGAAGCTAATGGCTGTTGTGGCAGAAGGTATTCGTGGACGCATCTATTTGTCTCCAACAGCAGAAATCGAAGATATTGCATCGAAAGCACAACCAACTTGGAAACCGGATTGTGAGATGCCCAAGAAGCACCGTAATTTTCAGGCTCCTGTTTATGGAATGAATAATCTTGGGGACATATTCACTCCGCGTCAGTTGGTTGCCTTGACAACTTTAAGCGATCTTACAATCGAGGCAAGAGAAATCATTCGTCAGCAAGCAGTTATGTCTGGAATGGAAGATGATGAAAAAGGTCTTGTTGTTGGAGGTATTGGTGCTACAGCTTATGCCGAAGCAGTTAGCTTATATCTCGCATTTGTCGTTGACCGGTGTACGGATTTTTCTAATTCAGTTACTCGTTGGGTGCCTGGAAATCAAAAAGTGATGAATCTTTTTGGTAAACAAGCCATCCCAATGACATGGGATTATCCTGAAGCGGCAATTCTTGCTGATACCGTTGGCGGGTTCGCCCCCGCTTCAGAGTATATAGCAGGTTGTATTGGGAAATTATCACCAGCAGCCAGTGGATTTGCTACACAAGCAGACGCACAAACTCAGAGAATTTCCTCATATAAAACGATTTCAACAGATCCACCATACTATGATAACATCGGTTATGCGGACCTCTCTGATTTCTTTTATGTTTGGCTCCGTAGGATGTTACGTACACCTAAGGGACTTGGTGTATACCGTAATACCGTTTATCTTGTCTTCAAAAAGCAACCCATCATCCAGAGAACTTGCACATGAAGACATCTACACTGAATCGCAACAACATATCCCCTGAAGTCGCCGAACTGGTTGTTCGTCTGGT
>CAIPYV010000054.1 GCA_903869365.1 uncultured Chlorobiaceae bacterium | reverse complement strand
TCAGCACCCGCGCATCATCCCCAGCAGTTTGCGGCCTGCCGCCTTTGCGCCCTCTTGCCCTCGCAGCAGTCAGCCCCGCCATAGTGCGCTCCTGAATCAGCCGCCGCTCAAATTGCGCCAGCGTCGCAAAGATATTAAAGACCGTTTTATGAGATGGTTTTTATCGTTATCGGAACAAGCTGCTCCTTTTGCCGTTATACTGCACGCCGAAATATTTTATTTACGGATGCCCTCAAGTCTTTCCTTGAATGATGCTGAAGTCCTCATCATTGAAAGGGATGTCGCGGACGCTTTTTCTCATGATGACAGAAGTGAATGAAATCAATACAGTCAATTGCAGGGCTAAACGATAACAGCTTCCCAACTCTTTAGTGCGCTCGCAAAAATAACATGAACAATATTTAATCAAGAATGACTTTATGAGGATTTAATTTATAGTTCCATTCTCCGTGAAAATCATCACGCTCAATATTCAACATGGCGAGTTCATTATCGGAGACTTTTATCCCTTGCTGATACTTGTTTTCATCAAGTGAAGCCTTTATCCGTAATCCTGTTTTGGTTGTTGTGTTTCCTATTAAATTAACGACAACTTCCCGACTGATAAGAGGACGACCTCTCCAATTGGCTGTTATATTACAGAACATTCGATGCTCAATCTTGTTCCATTTACTGGTTCCTGGCGGGAAATGGCATACCTGAATTGAGAGGTTCTCTTCATCAGCCAGTTTCTGGAGTTCTCGACGCCACAGGCGTACTCGATAACCATTACTTCCGCCACAATCTGCCGTAATAAGAAGACTACGAGCATTGGAATATACGGGTTTTCCCATTTCTTGCCACCAGCGGCGAATACTCTCAACGGCAAACTCTGCGGTATCATGATCAATACCGACATTTACCCATCCGGTGTTGTTTGTCAAATCATAGACACCATAGGGTGAGACTTTCCCTTGTACGGGATCAATAAAGTCATAAATCCTTACTTCTTCAGGCATTCCTGCCGGCTGCCATTCTTGGCCAGCATTCTTGAAATCGCCAACATTTTCTTTCTTTTTGGTGTCTACAGAGATAACTGGGTCCCCAGCAGCCTGATAAATGGCAACTATTTCGGAAATGTGATGGAACTGCGCGTTTCGATCTTCATTCTTTCCACCTTCGCGAGTTTTTCGTGTCGATTGAAGGCTATAATCCAACTGGTAGAGTAAATTATTCACTGTCCTTGGGCTCACCTTGTGACCTTGACGATTGAGTTCTGCTGCCAGTTTGGCAGTACTTTTGCATGTCCATCGCAATGGGGACGTGGGATCTCCTCGTGTTGTCGGATCAACCAAGACGTTCAGATCGCTCGACAAAATGATGAGCGAACGAAAACATCTTGTTTCTGCCGAGGTTGACAGGCTGATCGATGCCACCAAGGGAGGTCGCAATGCAGCGCGAGACCGCTGCTTTTTGTTGTTGATGTTTCGTCACGGCTTGCGCGTGACGGAGGCTTGCGCTCTTCAATTGTCCCAAGTGGATATTGAAAGTCGTATCTTGCACGTTACAAGGCTGAAAAAAGGATTGTCTACCACGCATTCCCTGCGGTCTGAGGAAATCAAGGCAATCAAAGCATGGCTGACGATTCGAGCGAAGATGAAGGCGGACACAGACGATTTTTTTCTCAGCAATCGACGGGGAGCATTAAGCCGGAAAACGGCTTGGCTTACGATCCGAAATTATGGCGAACAGGCCGGATTATCTCTTCCCGCCCACCCGCACATGCTTCGTCATGCTTGCGGTTTTGCCTTGGCAGATCAAGGGGCAGACACACGGCTCATTCAGGACTATCTTGGACACCGGAACATACAGCACACCGTTATTTATACGGCGTCAAATCCGGCAAGGTTTGAGAAGTTGTGGCGGTAAACGTTGCCGACGCTTCGCGGTGGTCGGCCTCCGGTGAGAGTAGTGAGCATCGCTTAAAAAGCTGACACTTTTTAAGCTTGTATAATGTTCACGTTATCGTTAACATACACCATGCGAACTATCGAATTTTTCATTACCGCAAATGGCAAAAAGCCAGTCGATGAATTTTTAGAATCTCTTTCAACAAAAGAGGCAAAAAAGGTTTTTTGGGTTCTTAGGTTGGTTAAGGAATTAACACCTGTACCAACAGAGTATTTCAAGAAATTGCAAAACACAGATGGGATATGGGAAGTTCGGGCAGCACATGGAAACAATGCGTTCCGGTTGCTCGGCTTCTTTGACAATGGAAATTTGGTGATTCTTACAAATGGGTTTGCAAAGAAAACCCAGAAAACCCCGTCAGAAGAAATCGAACTGGCTGAAAAAAGAAAGAAAGACTATCTCAGGAGGAAACAATATGGATGACTTACAACGCGCTATTGCAAAGCGGAAAAGCCTTGACCCTGAATTTGCTAAAACCTTTGATAAAGGATACGAAGAGTTCAAGATCGGAGTGGTGTTGAAAGAAGCAAGAAAAAACGCAGGGCTTACACAGGAAGCTCTGGCCGATAAGTTGAATACTAAGAAATCGGCAATCTCAAGAATTGAAAACCATTCTGAAGATATTAGGCTTTCTACGCTGCATCACTATGCCGAAGCACTGGGGAAAAAAATTCAAGTCTCTATCCTGTAACCAATGACCGCCGCTTCGTGGCGGACGGCCTCCGGTGGGGATATTTAGGGCACGAATGATGAAGGCTAATCGTTTTGTCCAGTTATAAATAATGCAGCAATAAGCTTAAAGAGAGTATTAAAACTATTATGTGAGTAATCCAGCACCATATTCGGCAATAGCAAGACATGTAATGTCCGCAAAGCATTGCAAATTAAGCACTAAAGCATTCTTTGTTATTCCCTCATCAAGCAGCATGAGATCATAACGAAAACAAAGTTTCTCTTGTTGAAAGATGTTCTCTCTATCAAAAAAGATGAATACATAATCTCCAAATACTGCGAGTAAATCGCATAGTTCGTGCCCATCATCCTTATATGGGTTTGGATAGCTCCAAAGCTTTAGGAATGTCCGCTCACAAAATTCTGCAAGCATGCACTCTGTTTCTGTCGTGCCTAATGACTTCTTTATCATGGCTGATTTTGATCTTTCCCTCTCCCCACAATCTCCATCAGCTTCCCAAAATCAGTCACAACATCATACCTTACCCTGTCCCGCTCAACCCGCTCATTGATCTCCTCAAAAAATTTCCGCGCACACTCGATTCTTGTAGCCTCAACAGCTCGCAGCTCCATGCTCGACATTGAACCCTTGGTCTCAGCCACAAAGTAGATATGCTTGACAGCTCCCTCTTTAAAAGATATTGCCCAGTCCGGATTGTAGTCGCCTACCGGTGTAGGGATGAAAAACCCGTGAGGCAGTTTGGCATAAACAACAACCTCTGTGCTGGTATCAAGCTCGTGCACAAAAGCTTTTTCAATTTTCGAGTCGGTGACCACATAATCGTAGATGTGGTTCTTCAGCTTTTCACTTGCCTTTGAGAAGTCTTGCTTGCTTTGGCCTGTGGTGAAAATGTCAATATCGTGCCGGTCGGCAATTTCATCATAGCTCAACCGCTCAATAATAATCGTCGCCTTTTGCTCTTTGATCAGGCGGGTTGCTTCAGCAATAAAATGTTCCGGGTTCTCACTGAACTTCTTGAACACAACAGGGTGAATACCCCCAAGAATTTCAGCAATGCTCTTGCGGGTGAGGTCAGTATTACCGGCAAGCTTGCCCAAAAGGTCATATGGGACCGTCGAGTGAATGAAAACCTTATTGCTCTCAACCGTAGTCTCCTCAAGCTTGAAACTCTCTCCACTCTGGAGCTGGATATCGGTAATCTGCTCTATTTGGCTTCCGGCGTGGATGGTGTACTGGAGCGGACTCACTCGCAGCTCCTTGTCCAGTGTACGAATACAGTTGCGAACCAGTTCCGCAGAGTCAAACTCAACCCGGTAGATAGCCTTGTGGTTGATACGGTTCCAGAGCTCCTTGAACTCTTTCTTGTTGAAGTTATCGTTCAGCGGATTCGCCTTTGGCCTCCGGTCATCTCCCACCTGGGGTAATTGAGACTCACTGAAAACACTGTCGATCAGTTTGTAAATCTGCTCGCCCTGTGGTGCAAGCTCTGGAGGTAACGGTGCCAGTGTCCCTTCTGCCTTGGCTGTGTGATAGGCAGGAGCTATGCTGTCATCAGCATCATCGGTGTAATCGTTTTTGAGCAGGTATTTATAGATTTGCTTCGCCATCACCGGATTTATTTCCACCGGGCCGGATTCGGTCTGGATGATTTTTCCTGTAAAATAGGCTTCGTCGGCTTTTCTCGGACGGGCAGAGAGTGAATTACTGATCTCCCGCTGCAAGTTGGTTACAAACTCCGTATAGCTTTCGCTGGTAACCACCGTTAAGACATTAATATCATGCACGGTTGCCGGATGATCCATTCTGTCACCACTCTGGTTAACGGAGAGCCGCAAGCCACGACCCACCTCCTGCCGCCTTGAAATGGTGTTATCACTGTGCTTCAACATGCAGATAACAAAGACATTTGGATTGTCCCACCCTTCCCGCAGCGCAGAATGCGAGAAGATGAACCTGACCGGCTCTTCAAATGAGAGCAGCCGTTCCTTTTTTTTCAGGATCAGGTCATACGCATCCACATCATCAGAGATCGCTGTTTTAGTGCCGGTTTCCTCATCTTTCACCAGCTTGCTCTCAGGATTAACCTGGCGCTTGTTTTTGTCAATGGAGAAATATCCCTCATGTACCTTATCAGGCATATCTCTTTCAAGATATTTCCGGTAGGGCACATTATCCAAAGCCAGTTCACCAAGATACTCGGCCCTGAGCAGCTCATACTCCTCCTCGAAAATGCGCGCATATTCCCCCTTTTCGTCGGCCTGGCTGTAGTCACGGTACTTCGCCACCTCATCAATGAAAAAGAGCGAAAGCACCTTGATGCCCTGCGCAAACAAACTTTTCTCTTTATCAAGATGGGCCTTGATGCTCTCCCTGATCTGAATGCGACGGATGGTCGATTCGTTAACGTCCCCGGTCGCTTCACCAGCGCTCAGGCAATGGCCATTACTGAACTCAACGGTATCAGTGATGGCATTGATCTCAGAAAGAACAAAGCCTCGATACTGATCCAGCTCACCAGATTCCACAAACAGGTCACGCCCCTTTTCAAGCCGTTTCACGACCCGCTTGATCCCGTTGCCTTGCCTTACCTCCATCTCGATTCGAGCCAAAGGTGCGCTCCGCGATATTTCGATAGACTCCAGATAGAGATAACCATTCGTACCCGCAAGTCCCTTTACCGTTATGCCACGAACCGTTATCTTTTTGACCAGCTTCTGGTTATAGGCATCCAGTGCATCAAGCCGGTGGACCCTGTTTTGTTCAGTACGATGGGTAGCCGAGTAACGCAGAATCATCAACGGTTTGAACTTGGCTACAGCTTCCAGCGTTTTGGCACCTCCCATTTTTTGGGGTTCATCAAGTATGAGAATAGGCCTGTTGCTGCTGATAACATCAATCGGCCTGCGCGACTGGAAATCATCCAGTTCATCATAGATGCGCCGGTTATCCTTGCCGGTTGCATTGAACGCCTGAATGTTGATGATCATGACGTTAATGCTCGCGTCAGATGAAAAGCTTTCAATCTGATGTAACTGCTTTGAGTTGTAGATGAAGAATCGAACTTTCTTGCCAAAGCTTTCGGTAAAATGGTCGGCCGTGATCTCCAGTGATTTATAGACTCCTTCTCGAATGGCAATACTTGGCACCACAACAATAAACTTGCTCCACCCATACAGCTTGTTCAGCTCAAAGATGGTCTTGATATAACAGTAGGTTTTACCTGTACCGGTTTCCATTTCTATATCAAGGTTTACTGGGCACTTGGCACTCGAAATCAATACCTCAGACAATGGAAGGTTTTGGCGCAGCTGAACTTCGTGAACGTTCTCTTTCAGCTGTGACTCGGTCAGGAGAATATCTGCATTTTTAAACCCCGTAAATTCCAAGGGAATAGGCGCTTTACCTGGATCGATCGTATAGGTGTTGTGCTGTGATGAACTAACCTGCCCGGCAAAACAATCAACAACTGAGTCAACCGCATTGGTCTGATAGGGCTGAACTTTAAACTTGAATTTCATAGACCGTTATCCTTGAAGTTCTTTCTGCATTTATTCTGCAAGCCTCAAGAGGGGTGTGCTTGCGTAAGATGTTTTTTAGAATAAATTTACGGTTAATTTATTCTGCATTTATTCTGCAAATAAGCTGTTTTATTCTGCATTCGGCACACTGTTTTCATCGAATGATAAGAGGCCTTTCCGGTCAGCCATATTCGCTTCAATCAGCCTCCGTTCTTTTTCAATCTCAAGCCTCAGTTCTTCTTCCGTCGGTAGAAATTTGAGATACTTGGAGGCAAATATCTGTTTGCTTTCGTGTAAAACTGAATACTTGGCGACTGCCTCACTTTTGTCGGAGCAGAGAATCAGACCGATGGTTGGATTATCGCCCGGCACTTTAAACTGATCTTCAAACAAGCGAACATAGCCATCCATCTGCCCAACATCCTGATGGGTAAGTTTGCCAAGTTTCAGGTCAATCAATAAAAAACACTTCAAAATGAAGTTGTAGAAAACCAGATCTACATAAAAATCATCGTCGTCAAAGCGGATATGTTTTTGGCGGGCAACAAAGGAAAATCCTTTACCCAGTTCCAGCAGGAAGAATTGCAGGTTTCCAATAATGGCTTGCTCCAGTTCGCTTTCATGCAGTTCCGGAGAGTCAGGCAGATTAAGAAACTCAAGCACCATGGGCGATTTCAGCACGTCAACCGGACTGAGTTTTTCACCCGCCAACCTTTCGCGATTAGCCGTCAGCAGCCCGTCTTCTCCATGATGAGCAAGAATCCGCTCATAGTATGATGTTTGTATCTGCCGTTCCAGTTGCGTTTTACTCCAGCCACACTCAATGGCTTCCCGCTCGTAAAATTCTCGAGCCGCAGGTTTCGATACTCTCATCAGAGCACGGTAGTGCGACCATGAAAGTTGTGGTGAAAAACCTTGTTGCAATCCACGGTGTTCCTCATGAGGGCTTGGAACGCCCTGCGATTCTCTTCCTGGCAGGGAGAGTTTTGATATGCCAGCGAATTCTCTTCCCGTCGGGGAGAGAATGTTGAGACGCTTGGCATAGACTTGGTAAAATTGCCGAAAATTCCATAAAGTCTGAGCAGAAAAGCCTTTTCCATATTGCTCGGTCAGTTGTAATGACAGCGTTTCAATGACCTGTTTGCCGTATTCTGCTCGTTCTTCACCACCCTGTATCTCTACAACTATTTCCCGTCCAATCAGCCAATACGCTGTGACCATATTGGTATTGACTGACTGCACCACATTGGAGCGAGCCTGTTCAAGAATCTGGACAACTCGATCAAAAAGGTTTCCACCAATTGTCATTTCATGCTCCATCATTTCCTCCTCAGATTGATTTCACTTCAGTTCCGGGAGACAACTGCTTGAAGATCTGTTCTACATTGATGTTGACGGCATAGCAGTTTTGTAGGCCGATTTGCTCTCTTTCAAAACAACCAACAACCAATGTAACCACCAAACGCTGAAAAATCTGGGCTTTAAACCTTAATTTCATAAGTGGTTATCCTCTGAGTTCTTTCTGCATTCTTTCTGCAAATGAGGTATTTCTTTCTGCACTCTTTCTGCAAGAATCCATTGAGGAGCTGTGCGTGAACTGATATTTTTAATCAATCCAGACCTGCGCATATTTGTCAGCAAGTTAGCTATCTTGTTTTTTTTCTGTTCTTCATCCAATGCCTCGCTAAGCTTTACTGTTAGTAGCTTATCAATCTCTTCTCGAGTTGCGTTCCCAAACTGGGTCAAATAGTCTGTAATAAGCCTGACATAAAACGCATCATCCTGTGCTCTGGTTAGAATATATTCAGCTTTACTCGCAGTAGCCCGCGCTACTACTGCCGAAACATGAATGTTTGGTTTTCTCCCTTCAATCAGTCCACATCTTCTTAAATGACGAATGATTGCTACTGGCACCGGCAGCTTTTTCTGAATACGATCCAGGCAGAGGATATCTGTTAGCGGAAGATCGGTTTTTTGGATCAGCATCCGACTATAAGCAGGATCAACAACGTGACCATAAACCGTCATCTTTACAGCATGCGGGTCACTGAGGTCATAGTCCGGCATAGGGAAATATCGACGGGCCTGGCCTAAATACATGGCATGAATACCATACCCCATGGTATCAATCATGTTCAATTCAGTCATAGCCTGCGCAAGGGATGGGTTCCGGTAGCGTCGAGGAGTTTTATGGCCAGTGATATAATCGTCCGGTTTTCCCTCAAAAAAAGAACCTTCGTTTTCAAAAATCAGTCTGTCAGGTTGTTCCGTAACGATAAGGCGACCGCTACGGGTATAATCCTGATGGGCGATACAGTTATGCAATGCTTCCAAAACAACTTTCTGGTCATACTTGGCAACCTCAACAGCCAGTAACGCATCATCAGGAAGTATGCGAAGCTGGATGTTCCGAATTTTCTGATAAAGTGCCGTCGTACTGAGCAAAAAGGGTGGAGCGAAATGCTCATAAGCACGTTCTGGCCCTTCAAGCTTCCATGTCATCTGGGCTGGATGCGGGGAGAGAAAATAGG
>CAIPYV010000053.1 GCA_903869365.1 uncultured Chlorobiaceae bacterium | reverse complement strand
ATTAACGGCACGGGAACATATTTGCCACTGTCGTTCTTTACAAACGGTTCCGGCCAATTTGCAATTAATACTTCAGGCGCATTTGGTATTGGTTCGGTAGCGGGTGCAACGATTAGTGACCCCATCTTTTGAACCTTGGAGCAATTCCTGGTTATCTTTATTATAAACGGCTCTTTTCCACCAGAAAAACTTTTTTGCTGATGGGACTCATCAATCCTGATTTTCAGACATTACCTGAACTTTTTTCTTCTGTTTTCACTCATTACAGAGGAGATGAGTCTCAATTTCCGATTGCGAGAAAAATTAACGGGGTTTACGAACCCATTTTGTATCCTACGCTTGAAGAAGATGTCCGCCATTTTGGTGCGTTTTTAAAACACAACGGGGTGACTTCAAAAGACCGCGTAGCCATTCTTTCGGAAAACAGACCGGGATGGTATCTTGCCGATATGGCTATCCTGAACCTTGGGGCGATCAATGTTCCCCTCTACCCTTCTCTACCGCCTAACCAAATTGAGTTCATTCTCAACAACTGCAGTGCCAAAGCGATAATAGTTTCAAACATGCTGCAGCTTGGCAAGATAATCTCGATCTGGCAGAACCTTCCTGAATTGTGCCTCGTCATCGTCATGAACCGCCTTGAGGAGAGTGTGGAAGATGTGCTGGATCTGAATCAGGCAAAAGATGATGGGAAAAAAATTCTTGAAGAAAAACCATGGTTCCTTGACAAGGCACCTGTCGAACCTGATGATGTTGCCACCATTATTTATACCTCGGGTACAACGGGACTTCCGAAAGGGGTCATGCTTACGCACAGGAATATTTGCGAAAATGTAAAATCCAGCTCCTCAATTATTCGGCTTGACGAATCAGACTGCGGTCTCTCTTTTTTGCCACTTTCCCATGCTTATGAACGCACCGGTGGTTATTATCTGCTTTTTTCATGCGGAGCGAGTATTTATCTGGCGGAAAGTGTTGAAACAATTTCATTGAACATGACTGAAGCCCGGCCGACCATTATTTTTACCGTACCGCGGCTATTCGACCGTATCAAAATGAGCATCCTGAAGCAGATTTCAAATGAGCATGCCATAAAACAGAAAATATTCAAATGGGCCGTGAGTACGGGTGAGAAGTATCACCGCGAAATCAACAAGAATGGCACTGCATCAAAATTTGTCTCTTTCCAACATACACTGGCCAAAAAGCTTGTCTATCAAAAAATCAAAAACAAGTTAGGCGGACGACTGCGTTATTTTGTGTCCGGTGGAGCGGCTCTGCCTCAAAAGATTGGTGAGTTTTTCCAGGCGCTCGATATCAGTATCCTTGAAGGATTCGGTCTGACTGAGACATCCCCTATCACCAATGTCAACAGACCTGAAAAGATAAAGTATGGAACCGTGGGGCCTACCGTAGATAATGTTCAGTTGAAAATTGCAGAAGACGGTGAAATACTCTTTAAAGGACCGAATATTATGAAGGGGTATTGGAAGGATGAAGAGGCTACCGGTCAGGTTATCAAGGATGGATGGTTTTACTCTGGCGATATCGGAGAGGTCGACAATGATGGCTATTTAAAAATAACTGATCGTAAAAAACATATTATTGTAACTTCTGGGGGTAAAAATATTGCTCCTATGCCTATTGAGAACCTTATTACGGAGAGCTCTTATGTGGACCAGGTTATTGTGATCGGCGAAAAAAGGCCCTTTCTGATTGCCATTATTGCGCCTGATTTCAACAAGCTCAAAGAATTTGCCAAGACGGAGGGTATTCAGTTCAGTTCAAACAAGGAGCTGATCCGACACAAGAGTGTGCAGCAGATTTTTGAAAAACTCCTCCGCACCGTTTCACGTCAGCTTGCAACCCATGAAAAGGTGCGCAAGTTTCTGCTGGTCGATGATGCATTCACCATTGAAAACGGTCACATGACCCCGACACTCAAGATTAAGCGAAAGGAGATTATAGCGAGGTACGCGACTGAAATCGATAACGTTTACAAGACACTCAATATGGTCTATAACACCGAATAGGTTTGATGATCAACTCCCTTTGATTTTCAGGATTGAAAGAGCACCGGTTGTGGTGCTCTTCTGGCGTTCAACCAGTCCTTCGGTGATAAGATCACTGATGATTTCCTCAAGATCCCATGGGCAGGATGCATATTTTTCACTGATCTCTTCGATAAACATTTCATCACTCTTGATCAGCTCCTTGATGAGTTTTCCTCGATACCATCGCTTTGAGCCCTGAAATTTTGACTGCTTCGTCAGGGGGCGGATCCCTGTTTTTCTGCTGGTCAGTTCGAGAGAACCGTAATCCATCAATGCGTTATGCCACTCGCGGCTTCGCCCGGTCGGAACAAGCGCTTCGGCTTGCTTTTGCAATTGGGCGGGTGCTATATCTTCAGGAAGAGTGAATTCATGTATAATGATTCTGCGAATATTGGTATCGACTGCTGCGGTATCAAGGTTATCGGCAAACACTGGAATGGAACGTGAGGTATATTCGCCAATTCCGGGGAGGGTTTTCAGAATTTCAGGTCTGGATGGCACGATGCCGCTGAAAGAGTCCCTGATAATGGCAGCACAGCGGTGCAGCCTTACTGCTCTCGAATTGTAGCCAAGTCCGCTCCAGAGAGAGAGCACCTCCCGAAGCGGAGCTGACGAAAGATGCGTAATATCGGGAAAATGCTGCAGCCATTCTTCAAATCGCGGAACCACCCGATCCGCCTGGGTCTGCTGCAGCATAATTTCGCTGATCATGACAGCATAGCGATCCGTCGTTTTCCTCCAGGGGAATGACCTTCCATTCAGTTGGTAAAAGTCAAAAATCTTCTGACGGAAAAGCTCAATGTTCTGCTTGTTCAAGACGCTGCTCCCTTATATAATAGTGGTCGTCAGGCAATACTTTCTCGATCAGGAGTGTCCGCCAACAACAATACGCATAATCTTAACATTTAATACGATAAAGCGAACAAATTGCCACAGCAGGTTTTTTCGCCAGTAGAGAGTGCCTTTTGACGGTACCGGCGGATAAGCTTCGTCGTAATATGCCTTGACTTTATTGGT
>CAIPYV010000052.1 GCA_903869365.1 uncultured Chlorobiaceae bacterium | reverse complement strand
TCAGCACCCGCGCATCATCCCCAGCAGTTTGCGGCCTGCCGCCTTTGCGCCCTCTTGCCCTCGCAGCAGTCAGCCCCGCCATAGTGCGCTCCTGAATCAGCCGCCGCTCAAATTGCGCCAGCGTCGCAAAGATATTAAAGATCATTTCACCCGACGCCGTAGTCGTATCAATACCACCATCATTCAACGAACGAAACCCAACCCCCCTGCCTTTCAGCTGCTCAACAATATCAATCAGATTCCTCAGCGACCTGCCAAGCCGGTCCAGCCGCCAGACAATAAGGGTATCGCCATCTTTAAGCTCCTTCAGGCAAGCGCTCAAGCCTGGCCGTTCAGCTTTCGAGCCGCTTGCCTGGTCAGTGAAAATAAGCTGCTTTTTGCAGCCTGCCGCTTTGAGCGCATCAAGCTGCAAATGCAGTTCCTGCTCAAGCGTCGACACACGAGCATAGCCGATGAGGCGTTCAGACATAATCAAAATTCCCGTTGAAAGTTACCTATCTTAAAAACACCCTCTTTTTATGAGTTAATAGAGTATAGATATTTGAGACGGTTTTTTAAAACAAAAAAGCCCATAATCCGAAGTATTATAAGAAGTAATCGGAATATCTCATCAAACGACCGTTTAATGAGGCAGGGAGGCGACACAAATGAATGCCGCTGGACGTGAATTTTTTTTCAGTAACTATTAGTACGTAAATACGTATACTGCGGTACATTTTTTATAGAATTTTACACCGAACCTTAATGCTACCATCGAGATACAGAGTAAATAATGTTGGCTGTAAATTTCTGACTTCTATAGTCATCAAATACTTACATGCCGGAATCGCTGTATTTTCAGGTATTCCTTCCCTTCTCGATTCATATATTTTACATCATCGGTCTTCTCTTCTTTTAAGCCATCTCTAATTTTGCGTAGGGATACAACAGGCTTTGTATTGTTTTATCTTGCAGTAAAATAGGCGCAATAAAATATTCCCTATGGTTTCCGGTTTTATGAATTGGTTTGTCAATCTAAACAGGAGGATTAATACAATGAGTCTGTTTACAATCAAAAATTCGCTCACAAGATTTACGCTACTGTCCTCAATGATTGCTGTAACATTGATAGGTTGCGCGACTGAGACCCATCAGGCATTAGTGGTTGACAAAGTAAATAGTGCTTCAAGTATTTATACAGGAGTAAGGTCAAGCCTTGTTGTAGGCAAATTTGAAAACCGATCAAGTTTTATGCGCGGGATTTTTTCTGATGGAGTTGACAGGCTTGGAGGTCAAGCTAAAACAATCCTCATAGCGCATTTACAACAAACTAACCACTTCAGTATCATGGACAGGGATAACATGCATGAAGCAAAGTTTGAAGCCGATTTGGGTAGAAAAAGTCAATCGATTAAAAGCGCTGCGTTCTTGATCACGGGTGACGTTACAGAATTTGGCAGAAAAGAAACAGGTGATCAGCAATTTTTTGGAGTTCTCGGACGTGGCAAGTCGCAAATTGCCTATGCGAAAGTCACACTTAATGTGGTTGATGCCCTTACATCAGAAGTTGTTTTTTCGGCACAAGGCGCAGGAGAATATTCTCTCTCGAGTAGAGAAGTTATCGGTTTTGGTGGCACCGCTGAATATGATTCAACACTGAATGGTAAGGTACTTGACCTTGCTATTAAAGAAGCAGTGAACAGGTTAGTTGATGGAGTCGACCAAGGTGCTTGGAAACCAAAAAATTGAACATAATGAAAAAACTATTCCCTGTTTTATTGATGATTTTAATCATCCAAGGGTGTACCACCAATAAACAAGCTTTATATGAGTGGGGGAGCTATGAAGATTTAATCTACCAAAGTTATGCTACCCCCGGCAAACAATCACTGGAAGAACAAGCGATCAAACTCGAAGCTGAGTATCAAATTGCCTTATCAAAGAATAAGGCATTACCTCCCGGATTTCATGCTCATCTTGGTTTATTATACTTCCAATCAGGAAAGATAGACCTGGCACAACAATCATTTATAACAGAAGAAAAATTATTTCCAGAATCAAAGCAATTCATGGATAGACTCATTGCTAAAACGACAAAAAGGAGGCCATAATGAAATTGCTTAAAATTACATCTTTGTTATCGACCTTATCAATATTAGGGGCTTGTGCTACTCCTGTAGCAAAAATTGATTACACAAATTATCAACAGTCTAAACCGAAATCAATTTTAGTATTACCTCCAATAAACAATTCGCCTGATAGTAAGGCGACCTATGGATTTTTTTCGACGACCACAAAACCTCTTGCTGAAGCTGGTTACTATGTATTCCCAATTGCTTTGGTAGATCAGGCTTTCAAAGAAAATGGGCTCCAGAATCCAACAGAAATGCACCAAGCACCATTAAATAAGCTACATGAAATATTTGGGGCAGATGCTGTACTTTACATTATTATCGATAATTACGGCGCTGGCTATAAAGTAATAACTAGCGATGTTGTCGTAACAGCAAAAGCTAAACTAGTTGACTCTAAAACTGGATTGCTTTTATGGTTCGGAGAGGCTTCAGCATCTAGTGCCGAAACCGATAACAATAGTAATATCAGTTTAGTAGGATTGCTTGTTAAAGCAATAACAAAACAAATTGTCAGTAGTGTAAGTGATCAGGGCCATGTCATTTCTAAAATCACAAGTGCTCGCCTTTTAGACCCAAAACCAAATGGAATACTTTATGGGCCAAGATCTCCAATGTATTTACAAGATAAATTCTGATCACAGATATATTATTTTTCCCAAGCAGAGAACTGCGTATGGTGCGCTCTGTCGGAAATGATGGTGGGGATGCTTTTGCTGCAATTGAGACTTGGCAGGAAGGGTGGCCGCAAGCGCCTGATGACGGACAGTAAAATTCTTTCAGCAAAAAAGTTGCTGGCTAACGGTGTTCCACCACGGGATGTGGCAAAAAATCTCGGGGTATCTGTTCCGACGCTTTACCGGTGGATTCCGGCATCCAATAATCCTTAACGTACTTTAAAATCCGTTTCCTGAAGCGACCCATATTTGTAGACGATCATCTTGTATAGGAAAGAAGTTTGAACGGGTATTGTGTCTGAATTTGTAAGAAGAACCAGTTCTCGTCTGTATAGCGACTAATTCTTGGCAACAATTTGTTCACCTAACTATTAGCACCGCTTCGTTCTCAAAGTACTTGACGGTCAATCATTTCCGCCATGATTCTGCGGTCAAAGGCAGTTCATTGAGTTCTGCACGGGATTCGCACCAGGTTGGATAGTACTCGTTGAGCAGTGCAACAAAGCGCTCACTGTGCTTTGGCTCTATGAGATGCACCATTTCATGGACAATGACATATTCCAGCAGGTTTTTGGGCTTTTTTACTAGTTCAGTATTGAGTCGGATATGTCCTGTCTGATGATTGCAGCTTCCCCATTTGGTTTTCATTCTCTGGAGAAAATAGCTGGTGACGGTAACTCCGAGTTTCTTCTCCCATTTCCGGATGAGTGGCGGCGCCTGCCTGTGAAGAAGGGATTTATGCCAGTTGTGTATCACTTCGGCCCGTTTGACGGCATCGCTGCCAGATCGAACATGCAGGGTTATTTTTTTGTGGTCGAGTACTATGCATGGTTTGGCATCATGATACCCTACCGTCATAAGATAGCGCCGACCCCAAAGGTAATGGCTTTCACGTTCAATGAACTGACGCGGAGTTTCTCTTGCCTGATTATTCAGTTTGAGCTGCTGCTGGCGCACCCAGCCAAGCTTTGAAATGGCATAGGCACGAGCCACCTCCAAGCGTGTTCCGTTCGGCGCAACCAGTGTGACATGACCTGCCGGGGGATGCACCGAAAGATGCACATTCTTGACCGCCTTGCACGAAAAAGCGATGACGACGTCACCAAGCTTGATGTTTTCTGTCACAGATACCCCGGCTGGTTCTTGATGATTTCGAAGAGGGCTTTGGTGGCTTCCGGATCCTTGTCGAGAAGCGGGTAGAGTGCTTTGAGTACCTGAGTCTCGCGAGGCTGATCCCCTTTCCATCCAGCAGGAGCACTCTCGCGCACTGCCAAGTCTATTTTCAGGGCAAGTGCAGCCTTGTCATCGTCATCGGTCGGATATCGAAATCTTGTCGCATCAAGGGTGCTGAGATTATTGAAGAGCACAACCGCCTCTGGCTTGCCATGAAGCATGGCTGGCACACCTTCATCAGAATGCTTTTCGGCAAGCCTCTTTACCAGTGCCTCCGCATTGCGCAGGAATCCCTCATAGGCTGCCGTGTCCACCCTGCTTTGCTTAATCAGGTCATCAAGCAACTTCGACATCTCCACATAAAACCTCGGGTCGGTAAGCTGGTCACGAATGATCGTTTTGCGGATGTTGTTGATGATTCCCTCGGAGATGGCGTTCTTAGACAGCTTGCCCTTCTCGTTAAGCTTTTTGGCAATGGCATCGTGGATACCACTCTTGATAATCAGTTCGGTAAGCGACATTTCGCCCAGTTCACCCAACTCCGCTGCTGCATCGGCCTGAATGTAGGTATTGATAAGATGGCGCATGTCCGACTCGTAAGGCTTGATATCAAGCTCCTCGCCGGAGTGCTTTTTGATGGCCGCCCGTATCTCAACATAGAATTCGACCTCCTTCGGCAATGAAGCAGCCTCAAGAGCATTGTAACCCGCCTCTGTCAGCTCCTGAGCAATCTCTGCGTAAGCGTGTGCAAAGATCGCCACCATTTTGTAGAATGAAACACGCAGCGGTTCGGTTTCATTCAGCGCATAGGGATTGTCCGCATTGCCGCAGAAATAGTGCAGATAGTGCTCGACCTCTCGCGGCAGCGGCACGGGTTCGCAGAGGTAACGCAATGCTTCACGTGCGGCATCGAGCTGCTTTTTACCCTCTTGCAGCCAGTTCTTGATGCGAACATTGTTGTCGCCTCCGTTACCTTCATCAATGTCAAGATCATCAGAACTGTAGATTGCTAAGGCTTGTTGCACATCACCAAAAAGCTCCTTGAAGTCCACGATATAGCCGTACTCCTTGTCGTCACCATCGAGGCGGTTGGTACGGCAAATCGCCTGGAATAGGTTATGGTCATACAGTTCGTTGTCGAGATAGATGTAGGTGCAGCTCGGCGCATCGAAACCGGTCAGCAGCTTGCTCACCACAATCAGGAGCTTCAAGTTCGCCGGTTCATCAATGAACCGTCGCTTGGCCTCCTCTTCATACTGACTGGTTGTCTGGCCCTTCTTGAGAAGATGCTTCGTATAGGTATCGAACTTGTACCGTTCGTCGCTCTGCCGGGGTTCCCTGGAAATCGCATTGGCGTTCGGCTCAAAGGAGGTGATGATTCCGCAGTAGATGCCAAAATAGGTATTCTGAAAGAGCCGGTAGTAGTGACAGGCATCGTAAATCGAGGCGGCTACCAGAATTGCCGTGCCACGGTTATTGTTCAGGCGAGGCTTGAGGCTGAAGTCCTCAATGATGCTGGCGATGATGCGCTGCTTGCGCTCCCCGGCACTCATCAACTCCTCCATCGTTGCCCATCGTTTGCGCAAGATCGCCTTCTGGAAATTGTTGAGGTTTTTCGTCGCCCTCTCGAACCACTGGTCGATGGCCGTCTGGGAGGTGAGACGCTGCGGTACATCACGGGCCTCATACTTCAAGTCAAGAATAACACCATCCGCAACGCCTTCATGAAATTTGTAGGTATGGATGTAGGTACCGAAGATATCACGCGTCATCAGCTTCAACTTGTCTTTGCGCAAGAGCGGAGTGCCGGTAAAGCCGATGAAAATTGCCCCCTCCAGCCAGCGTTTCATCTGTTTGTTCATCTCGCCGCCCTGGGTGCGGTGGCATTCATCGACAAACACATAGAATTTGCCATGTACTGCCGGTGCAGGGCCTTGCAGGTCAGCAATATCAAACTTGTGAATCAGCGCACAGAGCAAACGCGGTGTGGTTGCACCCAGCTTGGTTACAAAGTCAGCCCGAGAGGTGATACGCGGTGAGGGTGAGTTTTCGCCAATAACCCCTGCATTACGCATCACTCCGGAAATCTGTTTGTCGAGTTCATCGCGGTCGGTGATGACGAGGATGCGCGCCTCGGGGTCGTGTTCCAACAGCCACTTGGCAATCAGCACCATCAGGATGCTCTTACCGCTACCCTGGGTGTGCCAGATAACGCCACCCTCTCGTTTGGCTATGCGTTCCTGTGCTGCCTTCACACCCTGAAACTGGTGCGGGCGAGGCACCTTTTTTTGCCCACCGTCAAAGATGATAAAGTTGCGGATCAGGTCAAGCAAACGCTCTTTGTTGCACAATTGCGCCAAAGGGCTGTCGAGCAGCGCACCAGCCGCTGGTGGCTGATCAGCCGCGCCTGTGGCCCTTTCCTTCCAAGCAACAAAGAACTGCTCGGGCGTGCCGGTGGTGCCGTAATGAAGCCCTTGCGAATCGCTGCCAGCCATTACCAGTTGCACGGCACTGAAGAAACTCTTGTTGAAAATCTCCTCCTGGTTAGTGATAATCTGCCGCACACCGTCGGCTATCTCCACTGAGCTGCGCTTGAGTTCAAGCACGACAATAGCGATGCCGTTAAGGTAGAGCACAATATCTGGCCGTCGTCCATAGCCGCCTTTGAGTGTCACCTCTTCAGCAAAGGCAAAATCGTTCTTATCAGGGTTATGCCAGTCGATCAGGTGAACCGTCTCGTGCGCCTGCCCGGCCGCAACCTGCACCGGCACACCATAGCGCAGCAACTGGTAGGTGCGCAAATTGGCCTGATAGAGCGTTACTCCTGTCGTGTCAGCCGCCGTTTCGAGCTTTTGCAAAGCAGCAGAGATATGGGCAGCGGAGTAACCCCGGGCCACAAGGTTGTCGCGGAGCAGCGCCATCTCGATAGAGCGATTGTTCTCGCGTTTGCTCCACTCACCAAGGTAGCGGTAGCCGAGCTCGTTCTGGAACATGGAGATGACGCGATTTTGCGTCCTGCGTTCGGAACGGGGTTGTTCAGACATAAACTCCTTTTTCGTGACAGAAGTTATTGTTGTCAAGGTTGGTTAGCAAAACAGTCACGTTGATTCTCCCAATTCAACTGTAGCCAGTACGATTTGCTCAAATCTCTCTGCCTGAGTGCACACCTGCTTGACCTGCTCCCATTGAGCGGTAATTCTTGGGGAATGTTTTTGATATTCCTTGACTTTTTTTTTGATACGCTCTTTTTTGGGAAGTATCTCTAGTCCCTTTTCCACGCTGGTATCACACTCAACTCTTACCAGAAGCGCATGTGCAGAGGGTAAAATAGCGGCGGCAAGCCAAGTGCCCGAAGATTGGGCGGGCAGGCAATAGAGGGTTTTATGCATCGGTAGATGCCCCCCAAGCCAACTCCTCAGTACCGCATCAATCTGGTCACTGGTTGCGCTGATCGGCGGGCAGGGTTGTTCAGGACAAGGCAAACCTTCCCACTGCCAATCTCGTGCCATCAATTCAACCTCCGGGCTACAGTCGGCGTAGGACATGCCTGCCACATCAAGATCAAGATGAATGATGAGCAAGTCAAAACCGGCAAGGGTATAATCGGTACCGTCCATTTCGGTACAGCGCAGACGGGTATCATGGCACCATTTTCGTACACCGCACCAACCCGTGCCCATTGTGGGGCGTGTTGCTTCAGGTTGTAACTGCGTCATGATAAAGGTACGAGGCTTGAGGATCACTCGCAGAGCGGCCTTAATGATTTCGTAGTCGGTCGGTCCTTCGGCCACCAAGGCAATGCGCAGATCAGACATTCGGCACCGCCCCTAAATGCCCCATCACCCACAGACGCGACAAGGGAAATTGTTGATTCAGTAATTTCTGTTCCGGGGTCAACTCAATACGCTGGACACAAGTCAAACCATCGCTGTTACGCTCCACGGCAAACAATCGCACCTCGGGATCGGCCAAGTCTAGTCCATCAAGCACTGCTGGATTGTGAGCCGTGAACAATAATTGACGTTGGGGATCATTATGGCGCAGCCAGCTCGACAAGCGAGACGTAAGCCGGGTCAACAATCGGGGATTGAGTGCTTGATCCAGATTGTCAATAGCCAACAATCGAGGCACTTGTGGCAGAAGGCAGAGCAAGGCGCAGAAGATCACGTAAAGCGCTCCTTCACTGGCATCGTAAGCCGTCAGCTCGTTGCGGCTTCTGTTCATAAAGCGGTCTGTGAATTTCAGCATCAACTTTGTGCGCGGTACATTAGGCGAAAGCAAGGCTGCACCGTGGCTGGTGACTTGGATGTCGGAGACCCAGTCGATCAGCTCCAGTACCTGATCAAGCACATCCGTTGCATCGCCCTCTTTATCGCTCAATAGTTTGCGCAAGGCAGCAAATCCTTCGGCCAGTTGCCCGCCGTTAAGACCAACGGGGGCACGCGACTGCACGTCCGGCACAATGCCGCGCAAGGTCGGAGTGTTGGGGCAGTAGATGGCAAACTCCTGTAAACGCTGCAACAACTGAGCCGCAGTATTGCCAGGTTCAAGATCAACAAGCTTCAAGGCAGCCAATCCGGCTTGCTTGTTAAGGTTTATCCTCATGTTGCGCACACCTCTGGAAACAAGCTCCTGTGTACCATCACTTAACCCCTCAGTCTTGTACGACCAGGCCGGCTCAGGTGCATAAAGCGGGTTCAGCAGGGAGACCCGGTAGTTTTCCCCCGCTTCTCCCTCCACTGAAATGAAAATCTGAGGGGGCATAGATTTGGATTTGGAAGCAAACGAACTCTTGTAGAGGCGAGGCAAACCAGCCCTGACTCCACGGCGCAACAGGCTTTCATCATCAACCACTCCGTTGGCTGCTGCACCAAGCACGCCAAGAGCTTCGAGTATATTGCTCTTGCCTGCCCCGTTTGCACCAATGAAACAGTTAATCCTGCCCAGTAAAATGCTCTCTGAGTAGATAGACTTAAAGCCCTGAATCTTCAATTTGCGAATCATCATAACAGTCGAGTTTTTCCGGTTAAGAGCTCCTGCATCATGGCCTGCTTGAGGTTGCTGGTTTTGTCTCGGCGCTTTTCGAGGGCTTCCAGCTCGGCGTCCATATCGTTGAGGACTGCGGCGATAGCAGTTTGCTCGGCAATAGGAGGCAAGCTAACCACTGCGGCATTCACGTCTGCCGAATTAACTGAATCAAACGTTGAACCCTTTGAATGTTTGGCCCAGTTTGCTTCAAGATAGATGAGGTAATGATAGAGAAAATCGTTGGGAAATCTTATGGCGCATACTCCTCGTCCGAGACAAATTTCAAAGGTTGCTCGCGAGACTTCGCCAACCGGAGCACGAACTGACATGAGAACGTCTCCCGCTTGACCTCTCTTTGTGACTTGGCTTGTGAATATTCGTTTTATCGTTCGCCGATTAACAATATCCGCATTACCTTGAATGAGGGGAAGACCATCGCCTTTCGTGTTATAGTTCGTAGAACTAGGTGATTGTCCCATAACGATTTCCGCAATTTCCCCCAATCGTTTCATCTCCCATTCGCCGCTGAAACCGGGGAGGCGGGTTTTGCCGGTGAGGAGCTGCTGCATGGCAGCCTGCTTGATGTTGCGCTTTTTGGTAATGAGCCGTTCCAGACCGTTCAGCAGCGCATCCACATCGCTCAACGCCTCAGCAATGGCGAGTTGTTC
>CAIPYV010000051.1 GCA_903869365.1 uncultured Chlorobiaceae bacterium | reverse complement strand
TTCTGAAGCCCAGCGCATTCGACTGGCTCATTTGTTCGATCCTGTTTTAGCTGTGCATACTTCCAATATTGAGCCACTGCCTCACCAGATCACAGCTGTCTATGAATCCATGCTGCCACGGCAGCCGCTGCGCTTTCTTTTGGCAGACGACCCTGGTGCAGGCAAAACCATTATGGCTGGATTGCTGATAAAGGAATTGATAGCTCGGGGAGACCTGCAACGTTGCCTGATAGTATGCCCTGGTAGTTTGGCTGAGCAGTGGCAGGATGAGCTTTACCGGCGGTTTCACCTCCCCTTCGAGATTCTCACTAATGATAAACTGGAGGCAGCGCGCACCGGCAACTGGTTTCTTGAAACCAACCTTGTCATCGCCCGCCTCGATAAGCTCTCGCGTAATGAGGATGTGCAATTAAAGCTGCAAGCCCCTGATTGCCGCTGGGACTTGGTGGTTTGCGACGAAGCCCACAAAATGTCAGCCTCCGTTTTCGGTGGTGAAACAAAGTATACCAAGCGCTACCGCCTTGGCCAATTACTTTCAACACTGACTCGCCATTTTCTTCTGATGTCGGCAACTCCCCACAACGGGAAGGAAGCGGACTTTCAGCTTTTCATGGCGCTTCTTGATGGAGATCGATTCGAAGGCAAGTTTCGCGACGGCGTTCATTCAACACTCTATTCTGACTTGATGAGGCGTGTAGTCAAAGAGAACATGATGAAATTCGACGGTACGCCACTGTTTCCTGAACGGATTGCCTACACACTTCCTTACCACTTGTCACCCCAAGAGGAAGCGCTCTATAAGGATGTTACCGACTATGTGCGCCAGGAATTTAATCGTGCTGAGGCCTTAGAGAACGATAAGCGAGCAGGTACAGTTGGCTTTGCCTTAACCATTCTACAACGAAGACTTGCATCATCACCTGCTGCCATTTATCAATCTTTACGTCGACGTAAAGAAAAACTGGAGAGCCGCCTGCGCGAGCTGGAAATACTCCAACGTGCCGGTAAGATTGAGCCACTGTTATCTCTCACAGTACCAACATTTGACAGTGAATCTTTCGAAGACCTCGATGAAGCTCCTGATAACGAAGTGGAAGCTGCAGAAGAGGAAATACTCGATCAGGCCACTGCTTCGCGTTCGATTGCTGAACTGCGTATTGAGATCGAAACCCTCAAGAGATTGGAAGCGAACGCATTGATTGTTCGCCGAAGTGGCACTGACACTAAATGGGGAGAGCTCGCCGGTCTACTGGGTGAAATTTTTACTCCAGCTGGGTGCGGAAATCAGGTAACAGAATCAGGAGTTCATTATGGCTCAGGCCCAATACCTCCGCCAATACCCTCACCACACCAGAAACTTGTCATTTTCACAGAGCATCGCGACACACTCAATTATTTAGAAGAACGGATCACAGGATTTCTGGGACGCAAATCGGCTGTTGTTATTATTCATGGTGGTATTGGCCGCGAAGATCGACTCAAAGTCCAGGAAGCTTTCAGGCACGATCCTATCGTTCAGGTATTACTTGCTACAGATGCTGCGGGTGAAGGCATTAACCTTCAACGTGCCCACCTGATGGTTAACTACGACCTTCCGTGGAACCCAAACAGACTTGAACAGCGATTTGGACGCATCCACCGGATCGGCCAGACAGAAGTCTGCTATCTTTGGAATCTTGTGGCCGACGATACCCGAGAAGGGGATGTCTATCGCAAGCTCCTGGAAAAACTTGAACAGGCTCGCCAAGCCTTGGGCGGTCAGGTATTTGACGTATTGGGTAAACTCGCCTTTGAGGCTGACGGCAAGCTGATGTCGTTACGCGACCTGCTCATTCAGGCGATCCGTTACGGAGAAAAGCCCGAAACCAAAGCTTTTCTAACCACAATACTTGATACTGCACTTGATCGTAACCATCTTCAAACATTGCTTGAAGATCATGCGTTGGTGCAAGACGCCATGGATGCGACCAAAATACATAGAATCCGCGAAGATATGGAAAGGGCCGATGCTCGCAGATTACAGCCGCACTACATAGAGTCTTTTTTTCTGGAAGCGTTCAAGATTCTTGGTGGCCAGGCAAAACAACGCGAGACCCGCCGATTTGAAATCACTCATGTACCGGCACCAGTTAGAAACCGTGACCGTCTGATCGGTATCGGTGAATCCGTATTACCTCGCTATGAGCGCATCGCCTTTGAAAAATCCCTGGTCGCACCGCAGGGACAACCGCTGGCAGCCTTTCTCTGCCCAGGTCACCCGCTTCTTGATTCTGTTATCGACCTGACTCTGGAACGTAATCGCGATCTCCTGAAAAGAGGCGCTGTGCTGGTCGATGAACGCGATTATGGTACTCATCCACGAGTGCTGTTCTATTTGGAACACGCTATTCAGGACGCAAGCCTTACGCGCAGTGGCAGCCGTCGTGTTGTATCCAAGCGCCTGATGTATGTGGAAATGGACGAAACAGGAACGGTCCGTCAGGTACAATACGCACCTTATTTGGATTACCGCCCGTTAGCAGCAGGAGAACCTGGTGTTGAAGCTTTGCTCGACCATCCGGAATGCAAATGGATTGCAAAAGGTCTTGAACAGAAGGCTCAGGGTTACGCTGTTGCTCATGTTGTGCCGGAACATCTTGCAGAAGTTAAAGGGCGCAAACTTGAATTGATTTCGAAAACAGAAGCGGCTGTGAAAGAACGGCTGACCAAGGAAATTACCTACTGGGACCATCGTGCTGAAGAACTGAAACTGCAAGAGCAGGTAGGCAAAGTCAACGCCAAGCTCAACTCAGGCGAAGCTCGGAAGCGGGCCGATCTTTTGCAAGGTCGCTTACAAAAACGGTTAGAAGATTTACGGCTTGAAGCTCAGATATCCCCACTTCCTCCCGTTTTGCTTGGCGGAATGCTCGTTGTGCCAATCGGTCTTATAAGAGCAATTACAGGAAAGCCAGAGCCTGTGCCGAGCACTCCGGTCGATACACAGGACAGCGCTGCTCGCGCGAGATCAATTATTATGGACATTGAGCGAAATCTGGGTTTTGACCCCACTGACAGGGAGTTTGATAAGCTCGGCTATGACATCGAAAGCCGCATTCCAGGTACGGGAAAGTTGAGATTCATTGAAGTGAAAGGCCGTATATCAGGCGCTCCTACCATCACTGTCACTCGGAATGAGATCCTCTATTCCCTCAATAAACCCGATGATTTTATCCTTGCCATTGTAGAGTTTATAGATACTGAAACGCACAATGTTCATTACTTGCGCCAGCCTTTCAAAAGAGAGCCTGACTTTGGTGTCACAAGTGTGAATTACAATTTTTCTGAACTATTGATGCGAGCAGAGTCACCCAAATGAATGGTCAACCTCCTTATTTTGAGCCGATACGGCAGCAGGCCGCACTACGTTGGGATCAACTTGAACGCGATCCTGATTTGGCAGGACCATGGCATCAACTTTTCAAGCAGGTGCAGAGTCCAAGACATATTTTGTCAGAATTATTACAGAATGCAGACGATGCAGGAGCTACTGAAGCTGCCGTTCGAATTGAAAATAGTGCGTTTATTTTTGAGCATAACGGTGAAGATTTCAAGGAAGATCATTTCGCATCGCTTTGTCGCTTTGGTTACTCGAACAAGAGAGTTCTACATACAATAGGCTTTCGCGGAATCGGGTTCAAGAGTACTTTCAGTCTGGGTGATGCTGTTGAACTTCATACCCCAAGTTTATCGGTAGTATTTCACAGTAAACGGTTTACAGAGCCCAGCTGGGTCGATACTGCGGCGACATTAAAAGGTGTTACCATGGTTCGCGTCGCCATTAGCGATGATAATCGACGTAGAGAGGTTGAAAAAAACTTGGAGGAATGGCTCAAAAGCCCTGTGTCACTTTTGTTTTTCAAAAACATCAGAAGACTTTGCATAGAGACTCATGACCTCCGTTGGAGCAGTCTTGGTGCCGGCCCGGTTCCAGACTCCGAAAGGATGGTATTGAACGGGAATGAAGAAGAGTCGTTTCTCCTGATTAGTTCCGATGAAAAAGAGTTCCCGCAAGAAGCGGTTTTTGAAATATGTCAGGAGCGAATGATCGATACAGATCAATCTGCCGGTTTTCCGCCTTCAAAAGTCGAAATCGCATTGGGGGCAAAGGGGCGTTTATACGTAGTCTTGCCTACCGGAGTTGAAACAACGCTTCCTTTTGCCTGCAATGCTCCATTTATTCAAGATCCTGCACGCCTAAAGATCAAGGACCCTGAAACTTCTCCAACGAACCGCTGGTTACTGGGGCGCATTGGTAAACTTGCGGCTTCGGCCATGATAGCATGGCTCAAAACGGCTTCATTGAGTTTGGCAGATCGTTCTTATGCTTACGCGCTAATGCCTGATGTCGATCGAGAGGATTCTTCGTTGGAAGGAGTATGCGCTACTGTCGTCGAAGAATCGTTTGCAGCTGCAATCAATGAAAAGAGCTATGTTCTTACCCAAGAAGGTGAACTGACGAGAAATGGAATGAGCGTAGTCATTCCTGATGAACTGTTTGAGATTTGGCCTGAGGATAAGGTTGCGAGTTATTTTGACGCCAAAGGTCGACCAGCACTCTCAAAACATATAGCTATGCCCGATCGGGTTAAGCTTACAAATTGGAGTGCCGTTGAAAGCATTAACCGGAATCAGATCCTATCTACTTTGGAGACAAACTCTTTGCCTAAACCGGAAGGCTGGAGGCAGTTGTTAGCACTTTGGGTTTTTGTTGCCCCAGACATGGTCCGATTATTTCGAGAAAATCCTATTGCAAAAAAACTACATATAGTTCCTGTCCAAGGTAAGGACATTTTGTACTCCGCTCATGAAGTGGTTCGTCTCGGTGAAAAAAGATTATTGCAGTCTTATGATGACTGGGACTTTCTTGCCACCAATCTTTTAGTTCTAAACCAGAACTGGCCAAGGTTTCTTGCTGAACAGCGTCGTGATACTGAAAATGGTCAGAATAACTGCCGACAAATGGATGCTGAGTTAGCCCAACGGCTTCTCAGTGCTCTTGGATTGGAGGATGCAAGTGACGTAAGCAAGGTTATTGATCAGGTCGCATCATCGTTTTTCGTTAATGAGAAGCTTCAAATCAAAGAGTGTGTCAGACTTGCGCAAATAGCTTGTAAACTCGGAGCTTCGGTTGGCGATGCATTTCGCTATGTCACACTCGATTCATACCTACGACAAATTAGTTTCGTCGTTGTTTATGATCCGAAAGGAGAGCGGGGTTTGCTACTTCCTAAAGAATGGTATTTAACTCATACTTTGAACGAGGCATATGCGAATACATGGAACTCATGTACTCCTGAAGAGTGGGCTAGATGGATTGAATCCGGACGTGCGGGTTTCGCAAGTTTTGTTCCGATTTCTTTGCGAAAGGAATCGTTTTATGATCGAACCAGACTGCTTCATGATATGGACAAAAGGGGGTTTTCAGGAACTTCTGATTTTCCTTATAGGAACGAGTATTTCCAGTTGGAAGACTGGGACTTCACTGAGATATTGTGGTCCCATTGGCAAACAATTTCTCTTGAGGATGAGAACATATGGGGGCAGGTGATGCAACAAATTCTTTACCAGCCGGTTGAATACTGGAGCAAGGCAAAGAGCGCACGAGCATCGCAAATTGCGACGACAGGCACCAAACGTTCTATCACCAATGACCAGTTGCTCCCGAACTGGATAATCAAGTTCCGCGAACTACCTTGCCTTCCTGATACGAGAGGGTTTTATAGAAAGCCATCTGAACTGCTGCGGCGCACACCTGAAACAGAATCTCTGATGGATGTCGAGCCCTTTTTACATGGCAGGATTGACAATGAAGCGACCCGGCCATTTCTTGATTTGCTTGGAGTGAGCAATGTACCTACTGGACCTGAACGATTGCTTGACTGCCTGCGCGCTTTGTCAAAATCTGATAAGCCACCAGTTCAGGAGGTCGAAAAGTGGTATCGACGCCTTGATCAGATGGCTGACTCCTGTTCCACAGAATCCTTCTCGAATATCAAAAAAGCTTTGCGAGATGAAAAGATCGTGCTGACAGAAGACTCTGTTTGGACTAATGGATCAGATGTTTTTTTGTCTTCGGACGAGGAGGATGTACCTGGGGCAGCTGTCATTCGCCAAACGGTTGCTGACTTGAGCTTGTGGCGGAAGATTGCTATTTCCGAACGTCCTACAGCGGATCTGGCCATTCTATGGATGAAGAGTCTTCCTATAGATTGCGCATTGCCTTCCGAAGAACTGCGCAGGGTGAAGGCTCTGCTGGCTCGCCACGCTACGAGGATTTGGTACGAATGCGGTTGTTGGCTTAGCCTGGCAAACGAGTTGGTGGCTATTGATACGTTGCGATTCTCGTTGACCATGCGCACGCTTATTCCTTGGAGTAGCCTACATCCGTGGGTAAAACAGGCGACCGCAGATTTTCAGAAACTCTCTTCCGATCTCACTGATTTTCAGCCTTTTTCTGACATACCGTCACTTGCATCGAGAATTGATGATCACTTTGAACTCGATAAGATTGTCCCCGGTCAATCCGAGCAAAAGCCTTGGGTCCAGCAGTTTGGAACAGATATTGCACGCATTCAGTTAGAGGACAAGGACGATGAGGAGCGAATTCGGAAGCTTGGTTCCGATTTGGCTGAAAGTTGTTGGCAACAGGTGTCTGAGCTGGAAGTTATTCCCTACATTGATGGAAAACCTGCTGGAACATCAAAGGACGTTGATGTTATTTGGTCGAAGAACATAATCTATTTTAATACAATACCTTATGCTAGGTTGGCTCGTCTTGTGCCAGAAATGCTTGGTAAGGTTTTCGATCGACCAGACGTTTCGGCTGCGTTGAGTTATTGCTATGGTCGTTCTCCGGTCGATGTAACCGAATACATGAAAGAAAACTTCTCCCTCGCTGATCCGAGCTTTACGAATACCGAAGGAGACCATCATCCAACGGAGACAAATAAAGAGATTGAGCACATATCCGATCGAGGCATCATTCCTTCAAAACAGCAAAATCCGGAGCTGATTGAAAACATGACCGAAATTCCGAGAGAGGCAATTGCTGACATATCGACCAAGGAGGTACCTGATTTGACTCTGGAAAATGTTACTGATGATCAAGAATTGGTTGAGGTTGCAGATCAGAAACCGCGCATAAATCAAAAATCAGCTAGAGCCAGTATAGTTGAATTATTTATTCAAAACCTTGGCTACAGAAAAGAAGGTGATGATTATTTTATTCATGCGGACGGTAGCTCACTGGTAAAATCCAGAGGAGAAATATTCCCATGGGTACGTAGTACTTCTTCTGGCGAGGTCATCTGCCGTTACTGGACAAAGGACCATTGTCTTGAACGGGAGCCGATGGAGATTGATGCTGAGATTTGGAGTATGGTGGAAAAGTTTCCTCAAACATGCACACTCTTGCTGGCTGATACCAAGGGAAATCCAATTGAAATTCGTGGTGAAACATTAAACGCACTCCGTGATTCCGGCAACCTCAAATTGTATCCAGCAACCTATCGGTTGGTTTATAAAAATGAGCACGAATAGCTCTATCTGAACAGCAGAAATAAAAACACTAAATGCAACATAAATTAAAATATTGGAGATTTTAATGCAGACAGAAGAAGAATTGGTTATTGCTCCTGATAACTGGTTTGAATATGAACCCGGTGAAGTCGATGACTCCCAGATAAAGGAGTACGATATTACTGCGTCACCTAATGACTTTAACATGTCAACCATGTTCAGTTTTATAGAGTCTGGTGCGGTTAAAATACCTGGATTTCAACGGAACTATGTCTGGGATATCAAAAGAGCATCGAAGCTGATTGAATCAATTCTTATAGGCTTGCCGATACCCCAAATTTTTCTTTATGAGGAGTCGCGTAACAAGTTTTTGGTGATTGATGGTCAGCAGCGTTTAATGACGATTTACTACTTCATCAAACAGCGCTTTCCAAAAAAGGAGAAGCGTATTGAGCTTCGAAGAATCTTTGATGAAAAGGGGAATATACCTGATGACGTTCTGCAGGATGATGCTTATTTCATAAAGTTCAATCTTCAGCTTACTGAGCGTTTGCCGGATCGGCCAAATCGACGGAACAAGCTCAATTATGGAACACTTGGGGAATTAAAAAGCACGTTTGATCTTCGCACTGTTCGAAATATCATCATCAAGCAGAATCTGCCTGACTCTAAAGAGGGTGATGTG
>CAIPYV010000050.1 GCA_903869365.1 uncultured Chlorobiaceae bacterium | reverse complement strand
TATTTTGAAAATAATACATATATATTTTAATTATGCTTACCAATATGAAGAATTTGGTTTTTTGAATGTGCTGTTATTCTCAAAATATGCTGATATTTATTATTAATTTTTTCTTTAGTTGGACTTAATATGTCCCAATACCTATCAATATTTTAAGATAGACAGTTATTGATAGTAAGGATATATCTTCTATCTTCTGCTTCAATAAATCGTTTAATAATATTTATATATTCATTATTAATTTGATGGTTAGGGGGCGCGTCTGGCGTTATTGTTCATGGCAGGTTCGGCAGGAGTAGGAATTGCTGCTGGTGTCGTTGGCGCTGCGGGTGGTGCCTGAACGCTTTGATAACGTATTGGAGCTCTAACATATTGCGAATTCTTAGTACACTGAAAAACCAAAAACAAATCACATACAACGCATTCCACATCTTCCAAAATTGTATTTTCTTAGTCCATGATTTGTATATATTCTTAAACGGATTATCTTTTAGTGGTCTACCACTTAATGTGTTTTGGTTATATTGTTGACAATTCTCTGTCTCTTGTCTCTGCTCCTCAGATTCCCTCTTATCTTGAACAACTTTTGCATCCGCCTCTTTTAATTCTTTATTTCTTAACCATTCATCGTGTTCAATTTTTTTTTACTGGATCAATGAACACTTTATAGGATTCGTTAATAATCTGCATAATCCGAGCATTATCAGGATTATCAGGATGAATATCGGGATGATATTTTTTTAACAACACCCTGTACGCGGCACGAATAACTTCATCAGCAGCGGTTCTCGATACCTTTAGATTAACATAATGCGTATGTATCATTTTATACATTGAATAGAACGAAAAACAAATTATTGGTATCCATCATTATTCAGCAGATATACACATCAACTGGGTTAAACTAACACAGAATGCGGTATGGTATACCTTCTCACTGTTGTTATTCCCTTTTAGCGCAGCACTCACTCTTGTCATCGGTCTTATCACGGGTTTGACCACTGTGCCTGCGTATTCACCAGCCATAGGAGGATTTTTTCTGAAAACAGTATTCTTGGGACTCCTCCCCTCTTTTGTCAAGAATATTTTCGAAAAGTTTGCCTGGCGCGGCTATCTCGCCCCGAGGATCTCCTCGCTTGGCATAAACGATCTGGCGGGACACGCTCTGGCAGGTCTGGTATGGGCCACATGGCATGTTCCATACTACCTCTTCTTTCTGGACAGGGCTTCTTTTAGTGCGTATACTTCACAGAGTTTCACAACTTTTTTTCCCATGCTGCTCGCCGGCGTTCTTGCAATGTCATTCGTATACGGAGAGATCCTGCTTCTGACACATTCGGTATGGCCACTTCTTCTACTCCATACGGTCAGCAACGCCATCGGCAGCCCCCTGCTGCTTAACGGCTTGATCAGAATAGGGCACCGGGTTCAGTTATCAGCATCATTGTATACTGTGCGATCGGTACGGCGCTGTACAGGTTCAGATTGGGCAAAAAAAAGCGGGGAAGCAACTCCCCGCCTGAAAAAAAATATGCCGTACAGCTTAACTTTTGTATTTCTTTTTGCTGCCGGTGAAGAATGCGGTTTCTTTTCCTGCTGGTTTAAACGGCTTCTTAAAGCTCTTTTTTATTCCATACGGTGATGACGACTGACGCTCTTGTTCTTCCATTTTGGTAAGCCTTAGCTGACGGCCGCAGACCCGGACCTTTCTGAGCTCATGAAATACGTTGTCCGGCATTCCCTGAGGCAGTTCGACAGTGCTGTATGCTTCGTTGATTGAAATCTGACCGACTGATTCCGGATCGAGACCAACCTCGTTGAGAATAGCGCCAAGAATATTGCCAGCTTTCACGCCATCCTTGCTGCCAACTTCAATTCTATACCTTTCCTTGCCCTCTTCACCATAGGTCTCATCCTTTTTTCTTCTTTTCACTGGCCCGCGGTCTCGGTCTGAGCCACGATCTCGGTCTGAACCGCGATCTCGGTCAAAGCCATCCCGATCATCACGAGGCCTTGTTTTTTCAGGCTTGTTTGATAAAAGAAGAGGTGTTTCGCCTTGAACCATGGATGCAAGAGCTGCTGCTGCTTCAATTGCAGGAACATCATGCTCGTGACAGTACTGCTCGATAAGATTGGTAAAAAATCCAAGATCTTCAGCTGCGATCGTATCGGTAATTTTCTGATTGAACTTTGCCACCCTCTTGTTATTGATGACTTCTGTTGAAGGAAGCTCCATCAATTCTATGCGACTGTGAGTAGCTCTTTCAATAGCGTTAAGCATATTTTTTTCCCTTGGAGAGACAAACAAAATGGCATCGCCAGCACGTCCGGCACGTCCTGTTCGTCCTATACGGTGCACATAAGATTCGGTATCGGATGGGATATCGTAATTGATAACATGGCTGATGCGTTCGACATCGAGTCCGCGTGCTGCCACATCGGTGGCAATGACAATACTCAATCCTCCGTTTTTCAATTGCTCGACAGTGCGTTCACGCTGATTCTGTGCCATATCTCCGTTAAGAGCGGCGGCACCATATCCCCTTGCCTGAAGTTTTTCGGCAAGTTCAAGCGTCATGGTTTTTGTGCGAACAAAAATAAGCATGCCATCAAATGGCTCGACTTCAAGAATTCTTGTAAGAATATCGATTTTATGACTTCCACCGACAATCCAGTAACGCTGACGAATGGTATCGACAGTGGTGGTTTTTGTCTGAATGGTAACTTCAGCTGGATTATTCAGATACTTTTGTGCAATACGTCGAATAACCGAGGGCATTGTTGCGGAAAAAAGAGCAACTTGCCGGCCTTTAGGTGTCTGGTCAAGGATCCATTCGACATCGTCAATAAATCCCATGCGAAGCATTTCGTCGGCCTCGTCAAGCACAAGGCATTTCAAAGAGGAGAGATTAAGTGAGCCACGTCTCATGTGATCCATGACACGGCCAGGTGTACCGACAACAACGTGCACACCCCGTCTCAACATGCGAAGCTGGATACCGTAGTCCTGTCCTCCATAAATAGGGATAACATGGAAGCCCTTAAGATATTCGGCATAACGCTGAAATGCCTCGGCAACCTGTATGGCAAGCTCCCTGGTCGGAGCCAGCACAAGTGCCTGAGGTTCGGCCTGTTCAATATTGATATTAGAGAGTATCGGCAGGGCAAAAGCTGCGGTTTTTCCGGTTCCGGTCTGTGCCTGCCCAAGGACATCACGTCCTTCGAGAATAAGAGGAATGGTCTGAGCCTGAATCGGTGTGGGGTTTTCATACCCGACCTCTTCAAGGGCTCTCATTATGGGTTCCGCAAGCTGAAGGCTGCGGAAATCCTGCGGCAATAATTGCTGTTCTTTCATTGTGTGTTCCTTTCCTGATCATTGAGAAAAAAAGCCTCATAGGAGGCGGGAGTGGCAGCAATGCAGGAAAGAAAAAAATGAAGAAGAGTTCTCATCAACCGAAAACATCCGGGCAACTTCAGACAATTCCGAGCGCCATCGTTTCGTCACAAACGCCGGGAAATTCATAAACCGTAAGACAAATTATCCCTGCGTCCTTTCTTAGCATATTCACCACGCATTAAAAACGTCAGCATAGTACGATTTTTTTTGGTTAAAAGACGAATTTATTTTGGGAAGAGAAAAAAGTCGGATCGAACGGACAAGAGGAATAGCGCTCAGGTCGATGGTGCGATGGACTTTTTTATTACCTTTATGCTATTTACCCATGTCATGAGCAAGAAAAATTTCCTGATGCATAGCGTTCCCCTCTTCTTCTATACCACGTTTTTTCCGTTAATCCTGGGTACTGCAAGAGTTCTCAGCCCCCTGCACCCTAAACTTCGAACTTTTTTCCAGGTACGTAACGGTTTGTTTGATACACTGGAACATAAAATCAATCACCTCTCCCCTTCTGCTTTCAGGGTATGGATACATGCCGCATCTGTAGGGGAATTCGAGCAGGCACGACCAATCATTGCTGCACTGAAAGAGAAACGGCCGGATATTACTTTTTTTGTCTCTTTCCTTTCTGATTCAGGATACAACATGAGAAAAAACTTCCCTGATGCAGCTGCCGTTTTTTACCTGCCAATTGATACGCAAGCCAATGCAAAAAAACTGGTGTCGCTGCTCAAACCTGATATCCTGCTTCTCATGCGCTACGATTTCTGGCCAAACCATCTTCTGGAAGCAAAAAAATATGGCACGAAACTCATCCTTGCTGCTGCCGTACTCCAAGAGAATGCTCCCTATTTTAAACCGGTTGTAAAAAAATTTTACCGGAGCATTTTTCACCTGTTCGATAAAATCTATACGGTATCATTAAAGGATACCCTTGCTTTCCGTGAAATATTCTTATGCCCGCAGGCTCAAACTGCTGGTGAACCAAGGTTTGATCAGGTTTTTACGCGCAGTAAAAACTCTTCAAGGGTTGATCATCTCAAGCTTTTTTTTGAACACAAAACAGTACTGGTTGCCGGAAGTGTCTGGGAAAAGGATGTAACTCTTCTCCTTACGGCGTGGCAGGAGCTTGAAAAGCGACCCTCACTTATTCTGGTGCCTCATGAAGTATATCCTGAACATATGGCACGTCTCTGCCATGAGCTGCAAAAACGCTCTCTTGCTTTTGTTCGGGCATCCACAAGAGATGAAAAATTTGATCCTGATCGTGAAGTTCTCGTCATTGACCAGACCGGTTATCTGGTGGAGCTTTATTCGCTGGCGTCGATAGCATACGTTGGAGGCGGTTTCGGCGTTAATGTGCATAACACGCTTGAACCGGCAGTCTACGGCATTCCAGTGTTGTTCGGGCCCCGCTGTCACAACTCTCCTGAAGCAGAAGCTCTTGCCGACACAGGAGGTGCCACAGTGATTTATGATCACGCAACTCTCTCTACTGCACTGAACATCCTGATGACCAATATCGCCGAAAGGAAACGGAAAGGAGAAATCGCTGCAACCTTCGTTCAAGAGAGGACGGGAGCTACAGCTACAATAGTGGAGTGTATTGAGAGCCTGCTCTCATGCCCAAGCGTCAAGGAACGAGCGTGTCCTTGACGGTCTTGGCTGGGGCAGTTTTCGGCACTGAAACGGGGCGTTTACGATATCTCTTTGACCAGCCCTGTACCGTATATGCCTTAAACATCTGCGCGGCAGTAACTACACCGGTGATTTTCAGATGTTTTCCCGGAAGAATCCGAGTACCTGGCCGCACCTCGGTACCGTTCATGTCAATCTGCCAGATATTTTTGTTATAATCTTTTATAACAAGCAGATGTTTATCCTTTTGATACTGAATAACCTTGCCGCCGAGCAAGCCTTTTTCTGCATGCGTCCAGCGGTGTTCATTGGCGTATACCAGCTTGTTGTAGACATGGACATTTTCTATAAGATAACGGTGTATGTACTTGCCTACATCAATCGTGTTCAATCCAACACTGAGCAAGAGGCTTGCCAGCAGCGCTCCTGCAATGACCTTGGTTGTAGCATACCGATAGCCTGTTTTCGTGTGCCGAAATCCGAAATAGGCAACAAGAGTAAAAAGTGCAAGAGTTGCCAGCCATATATAGGGTATGCTTGCGACAATTTCGGCAATCAGGGGCCGCTCTGATAAAAACAAGTGGATGTATTCATGATCTTCAATGAAATCGTTATCAATGAAAACATAAATCGCTGTTGCCATCGCAATACTGCCAGTTAAAACAGCAATTGCCGCAAGCAGCCAAAAACCAAATCGCTGGAGAGCAAAGTGCCAACGCGGAATAGGCACTGCCTTTCTTTTTTCGATTTCCTCCAGAATGGATTTTGATCTGTCCTTGAGCATAATCATGGTATCTAACTCGCTTCTAAATAACTTTTTATCTTTTTCTTTGCGCGATTAATCATTGTAGCAACTGTACCCTCAGGTATCTGTAAAATATCTGATATTTCTTCATAGCGCTTTTCTTCAAAGAATTTCAAGACAATGATTTCGCGACTCTTGGAATCAAGCCGTTCCACTGCCGCCTGTATTTCAACTGCCGTATGCTTTTGTCCATCATGACCTGCCAGATCTAAATCATCAACCACTTTATCAAAGAGAAATAAATCGCCCTCTCTCTCTAATACAATCGGGCCATTCTTTTCCTTTCGAAATGAGCTGATTATTTCATTATGCGCAATTCTGTAGATCCACGATGAAAACTGAAGCGAATGATCGTAATCATTAAGATGAACGTAGGTTTTGATGAATATCTCCTGCAGCAAGTCCTGCGCTGTAGCGGTATTCCTGCAACCCAAACGGGTTATATATCGTAAAAGAGGTGCTTCATAGCGACGAACAATTTTGGCAAATGCCTGCTTATTAGCAAGCGTCTGAGTAACCAGATCCTGATCTGTGTATTGCTGCTCTTCTTTCTGTCGTGAAGTATCGGCCATATCCCGTTGAAAGATCCTGAATTTCAGTGTTTCAATCTTTATAAAGCAGCTACAGCCAAATGGACACTCTTTTAATCCAATCGAGGCTTAACTCCCTTGATATCATGAAAAGACACGACACCAAGCATATAACTGTTTTCATCAATTATCGGTATAGCCCTGAAGGAGTAGCGGAAAAACATATCAACAGCATCCTGCAGGGTTTCATCCGGATTGAGGGTAATAACATTGTCTGTCATAATTTCACCCAGTGTCTGTTCTGGTTCAGCGGCAATCAGTTCCCTTAAATCAACAACGCCCTGCAACATATTCTCTTCATTGACAACATAGACATACATGATGACATCCATATCACCGGCAACGTCTCGATAATTGGTAATGACATCCCTCACGACAGTATCGTGTGGTCGTTTGATAACCTGCTGCGTGGAGTAGAGCATAATGTTTTCATCATGCTGATCAATAATCTGCTGTACCCTCTGTTTGTTTTCACTGTCAACAAACTCGATAATCTCATCAGCTTCCGACGCAGGCAGCACCGAAAGAATATCGGCGACCTGCGCAGGACTCATTTCGTTGATCAATTCGGCAGCCCGCTCTTTTTCCATTGATCGGATAAGCTCACGTTGTACTCGCGGTTCAACCTCTTCGAGGGTATCGGATGCCAGTTCCGGCTCAATCTGATTGAATACAGCCATACGCTGGCTGCCTTCCAGCTCCTCGAGAATATCAGCCAGATCGACAGGATGGATGTCGTTGATATTTTCC
>CAIPYV010000049.1 GCA_903869365.1 uncultured Chlorobiaceae bacterium | reverse complement strand
GCGATTCAGTGTAGATGTCTTCATGTGCAAGTTCTCTGGATGATGGGTTGCTTTTTGAAGACAAGATAAACGGTATTACGGTATACACCAAGTCCCTAACCTGAGCGATCAGGGATAAAAAAAGCTCTCAACTTATAGGCTAAAGTGTTAGGTGAGTAGACCGGAGGAGTTTCACTTCCAGCCCCTCGTAAGTAGGGTCGAGAACTGGCGCGTTGACTTTGGGGTTCGGTGATAATTCCAGCACTTTCGTTTTGGCTCCCAGTCCGACTCCCATTGTTTACGTTTCCAATTCCCGCCACGTCAAACCCGGCGTGCCGTTTTCCGGCACCGAGCTTACCTGACAGCTTCGCCCCAAAGCTTATGTGACTGTTTCTGTTGGGCGTGCTTTCAGCATCTGGGAGCCACCCTGTAACCGGCAAATAGCCGGAGATGGTCATACAGCCAGTCCCTACTCCACCGTTTCCAACCAAACCCTTGACGTTTTCGCGCTCGCATCAGATGACGCCGAATTTTCTTCTCTACCCAGTCCTTAATGTAACCGAAACAGCTACTCGAGTGACCTATCCGAAAATAAGCTACCCAACCTTTAAGAATTGGATTGATCAGCTCAATGACCCGTTCCACCGGTTGTGAGCGAAAACTCCGAAATACATCTCTCAGTTTCTCCAGCAACGCTGTGCGTGCTTTCATTTTGGGCGCATAACGTACTCCCCAAACACCACGTAGTGTTCGAACACGCCGAAAATCAAAACCAAGAAATCCGAAACTTTCACCCTTGGTGAGGTCGAGTCGTTTTGTCTTCTCTTCATTGAGCTTCACATCAAGTTTTACCAACTCTTCCAGCAATCGACGATCTGCCCCCTGAGCCAACCACGCCCACTTGGGGTAACCATCAACCAAAATAACCAGATCATCGGCAAACCTCGCATATTCCAAGTGCGTATAGCGCCCCTCTCGCGTCACCTCTTTGGCCCGCTCCAGCATTCGATCTACCTCATTCAGATAGAGGTTGCTCAGCAATGGTGAAATTACCCCACCTTGCGGAACTCCACGGGTGCCACTGGCTTTCAAGATGAGCTTCAAAAGATGTAATACCTGATCATCGTTGACACGAGCAGCCACCTTCCCTAACAGAAGGTCATGCCGTACCGTATCAAAATACGCTGCCAGATCCACATCAAGAACACGGGTCTTGTTGCTCACAATCGCCCTGGCCACCCGATGTACCGCCTCATGAGCCTGACGACGCGGTCGGTACCCATACGAGCCATCCTGGAAATCTGCTTCGAAAATCGGCTCCAAAATCAGCTTTAACGCACCCTGAACCACTCGATCCCGGATACACGGAATCCCAAGAACACGGAATTTTCCGTCATCTTTAGGAATTTCCTTGCGCCAGTTTTGCTGTGGCCGGTAGGTCTCAGAGAGCAGTTCATCTCTTAAATCCTGCAGAAAACGTTCTACTCCACTTTCTTCAATGGCCTCGAAGGTTATTCCATCTATACCGGGAGCACCTCCATTTGATTTGGCCAGTCGGTATGCTTCGCATAACGTTTCCTGCTTGCAGACATGAACATACAATCCCCAAAAGCGCCAAGTTTCTTCCGCCTTCGCTTTGAAGTACATCTTCCTTCTCAGTTCCTGCAAATTAACAGGTGTATTTGTCATTCACCCTTGCCTCACATTTTGTTAGAAGAATACCATCAGTAGGGTGCCTTTGCTCCACTGGCATTACCCAGCATCACCGCTACTACACACCCATCCGCCACCCGCTCGCCTTCAACCCATTTCCCGGTTTCGCCGGTTATAGGGTTTACCCTTCTCCAGAGCTTTCCCTCTGGGGCAAGACGGGCTTCTCCAGTTGCTTAGCGTGCCCTTGCTAACATGCCGTCGCTACTGCCCCGTCGAAGTGGTTGAATCGTATCATTCAGAATTTCGATTCAACATGCTGCCTTCGCCCTATAGTTGGGGGCTCGGCCTTCGAATTTATTCCCTTACGAGGTCACTTATGCGTTCACTTTCGTTACGGCCTGCTTGCTCACCCTCTCCCTTACGGAGAAGTTGTCGATAGGCTTCAGGATTTTGGTCTCCCGCCACCCTGCTATCCAAGTTACGGGGATTCTGACTCTTACCCCGGCAGGTTTATTTCCTGCTGAACACGCCAGCCTTCGCTGGACGCACAACCGGACAGGAACCTCTCGGCTCATCCGGCTTCCATTATCCAAGCATCAGGGTATACCCCGCTTT
>CAIPYV010000048.1 GCA_903869365.1 uncultured Chlorobiaceae bacterium | reverse complement strand
GTAATTGCTTATTCATTGAATTATGCAGAATATACTCCTCAATCATCAGCTTCCCCAGTCAGGTCAACTTGGCCATTCCTTCGACCTCAGTAATGTTACCATAAATCATCGTCGCTATTTCCAGATTGCCGGTATGACGCTGCGGGTCGAGAGTGATCTTCCTCTTGATGATCGAACCTTTCATCCAAAGTTTGACTCCTTCCGGGCTGATGGGCCGGGAGACGATATGGTGACAATCAGGCATCACTTCGGAATACCGGAACTTCATGAACAGGCTTTTGGGAAAGCCTCATATCGCAAGCCTCCATGGGCCATATACCATCAGAACGACTCCTTTTATTACCTTGGAATCTCTCCTTATGAGGGCGATTCAACATTGCATCGCGTGGTAAAATTTTCCGAAAGCCACACGCATGCCACCATTTACAACGATGATGCCTGTGCGTCTGTATGGAGGAAGGGCAATCTTCACTCTCTGACCATGTTCTCTTCCGACCAGCTTCTTCTTGCCCGGCTGTTGGCTGACCGTCAAGGATGCTATCTGCACTCTTCGGGAGTGGTCGTAGATGGGGCCGGAATACTTTTTGTGGGCCACTCGGGAGTTGGCAAATCGACGGCCATGAATTTGTTGCTTGATGCAGAAGAAAAAGGGAATATTCAGGTTGTCTCACTTTGCGAAGACCGCAACATTATTCGCAAGAAAGAAGATGGTTGGCAGGTCTATGGTACATGGAATCACTATGAGAATCCACGGGTTTCATCTTCCAGTGCACCGCTCAAAGCAATCTGTTTCCTTGAGCAGGCCGATGAAAACTCCATCACGCAGCTCACCAGCCGCAAGGAAATCATGCGCAACCTTTTCTCCTGTATTATTCGTCCCTTTGTTACAGCTGACTGGTGGGAGAAGACCTTCGACATTATTGGAGCTATAGTACAGGAAGTGCCCTGTTACGTCATGCGTTTCGACAAAAGTGGTGCCATCATCAATGAAATAGCAAAACTCGGGGGACGACATTCATAACGTACACTTCTCCCAAACAACTCCTCATCAACTCAAGTACAATCTTTCTTCACATCAAACGTTATGACCTGCTTCAGCTTTCGCTTGATTGTAGGTTTTGCGGTTTTTTGGATTTACCTTTATGACATTGCAAGATGTAATAAAGGTAAACAGCGATAAAACACGCCATTTGCAACATGCAGGTCATTGTTTTTGAAGATACCAGAGTTTCTGAGTTGAAGCCTCTTGTCAACCTGAAACCGGTTTATGGATTATATACAGGCTTTCGCTCCCTTCAGGAAAAGCTTGAGCATTTCATCAATGGACGTGTCAAGCTCACCTGGCATCTGCGACGCTATCTTGCTCCATATTATGCCGAACAATATCCGGCTTCAGTGTTCAACAGACTTGAAGAGGATGATGTGCTGCTCGTCAATGGACGACTTGTTTGCTCGGAGGCTGCAGCCCGAATGATCACTGATGGTGTTGTTGAGCCCGGTAAGGCATATATGCAGGGCGATGATCTGTTGTTTGCCAGAGTTCATCGATATCTTCTTGAAAATGACAGAGGCCTGCTGCCGGATCTGATTGATACCGCCTCTCTTGCTGGAAAACTTGTTACTCAATCAGTGACTGGGTTCAGGATTATCGGTCATCTCTGGGATGTTATAGCATTTCATCCCGAAGAGATTCTGCGGGACGCTGAAACCCTTGCACTTGGCCGTATTGAAGGTACGGTGCACCCCTCTGTTTCCCTGGTCAACCGTTCAAGCATCTATGTGGCGCCTGGAGCGGTGGTAAAGGCCGGCGCAGTACTTGATGCAGATGAGGGATTTGTGGCACTCGGGGAAGGAGCCGTTGTTGACCCGCAGGCCGTTCTTATGCAGAACGTTTTTCTTGCTCCCCGTTCGAGGATCAAAACCGGTGCAAATATCTATAGCAACGTTGCTGTTGGCATGGGATCAAAACTCGGAGGTGAAGTCGAGGATTCCATTATTGAGCCTTTTGCCAACAAGCAGCATGACGGTTTTTTAGGACACTCCTACCTCTCTTCATGGTGCAATCTTGGAGCAGGGACAAATACCAGCGATCTTAAAAATAACTACAGCCAGATAAAGCTTCTTCTCAATGGCCGGGAGGAGATGACAGGGCTCCAATTTCTTGGACTTTTGATGGGAGATCATGCCAAGAGCTCTATCAATGCAATGTTCAATACTGGCACCGTGGTAGGTACCGCAGCAAATATTTTCGATGCCGGATTTCCTCCAAAAGAGGTTTTTTCCTTTTCATGGGGTGGAAGCGGGGGTTTTAAGAGCTATGAGATTGAAAAAGCTGTTGACACAGCAAGGAAGGTTATGGAGCGCCGCCATGTTGTGATGAGTGCCTCCTATGAGTCCATGTTTCGTTTCGTTTCGGCAATGGAGGGCTCATGCCGGTTATTTGTATAATATTTAAGCATAAGTAGGCATGATTCTTGTAATCGATAATTATGATTCTTTTACCTATAACCTGGTACAGTATATCGGTGAGTCAGGCCAGAGTGTTGAGGTCTACCGCAACGATGAGCTTTCTGTAGCAGAGATTATAGAGCGTCATCCTGAAAAAATTGTTATATCGCCAGGTCCAGGAACTCCGGATGATGCCGGTGTTTCGGTCTCTTTGATTCATGCCGTAAAGGGCCGGATTCCACTGTTGGGGGTTTGTCTCGGGCATCAGTCTATCGGTGCTGCTCTTGGTGGAAACGTGGTGCGGGCAGCCAGCATTATGCATGGCAAGACATCACTGGTCTACCACGACAACCAGGGAATATTCCATGGAATTGAAAATCCTTTTGTAGCAACCAGATATCACTCTCTTATCGTTGAGCGGGAAACACTTCCTGATGCTCTTGCCATCCGAGCCTGGACTGAAGACGGGGTGATTATGGGAATGGATTCAGAGCACCTCTTGCTTTACGGTGTTCAGTTCCATCCAGAATCCATTATGACCAGTGAAGGGAAAAAAATTATCAGGAATTTTCTTGAACTGTAGCTTGTTGATAAAGAGAGTTCGACATGGATATGTATCGCAGTGCTTCAGAAAAAGAAGAAGAGAGGCAAGTGAAGCCGTTAAAACCGCCTTCCTCTGTAGATCGGGAAAGTGATTTTATGGCTGATGGTTGGCGTGTTTTCAAAATTATGGCTGAGTTTGTCAGTGGTTTTGAAATGATGGCCGATGCAGGTCCCTCAGTTACGGTCTTTGGCTCTACAAGAGTGCAGGACGGAAGTCCTGAATACCTTCTTGCCGAGACACTTGGCAGGTTGCTTGCCGTGGAGGGGTTTTCCGTAATAACCGGCGGAGGTCCAGGTGTTATGGAAGCGGCTAATAAAGGTGCGCAGCTCGCCGGCGGTCCATCAATCGGCTTTAACATCAAGCTTCCAAACCAGCAGGAGCCCAATAAGTACATCGATCATAATAAACTGGTCAGTTTTCAGTATTTTTTTGTGCGGAAGGTGATGTTCTTAAAATATGCCCAGGCATTCATTGCTTTGCCGGGAGGCTTTGGAACTCTTGATGAAGTATCCGAAGCTATTACGCTCATACAGACAGGGAAAAGTGAACGCTTTCCCGTCATATTGATCGGAAAAAGCTACTGGGAGGGGTTTTACCGCTGGATTTATGATACCATGTTTCAGAAAAATGGTTATATCAGTGCGGATGATCTTGGCTTCATTTACCTTGAAGATAGTCCTGAAAAGGCAATAGAAATCATCAAGGGATTTTATCCTCATGGTTATTACCTGAATTTTTAATCGGGGGACGTATAGAGTCATTGAACCAGTGCAGCAGTGAGACCATTTCCCTGTCGGTTAACTGCGATTCGGGATTCCAGCTGTAATAGAGTTGTTGATGTACGGAGCCTTGAGCAATGATCTGGCTGATTTGAGCTTTTTTCTTATTTTCGTTTTTGTTCCACATTGAAAAATTCAAGACACTCCTCCCTGAAGAGACCGTCGATGATAACAGCCAGGATATCGGCGCTATATAGGCAATACCGCTCCATCTGGTTTCATTTGAGTGGCAGTCGTAACAGCCTTTTTTCAATGAGTTTTTTATGGCGTAAGGAGTCTGAATGTCTGAAACGGCAGGAGGGTTCATGCGATTCAATGGTATGAATTGCATAAGCATGAGCAGAAGAAAAGACCAGCTGCCGATGGATTTTAAAGAAAAAGTCATTATTGCGCCGAAAAATCTGAATGTAATTCCTGTAGTATTCCTTTAATTTCAAGAAAGTGTTAACGTGATATTCCCTTGTGAAAAAGCGGTTTGGTACCATCTTCCTCAAATCAGGGCTGATCTTGCTATTGAACTTGTAAAAACTGGCATGACACAATCGCAGGCTGCCAAAAAACTCGGCGTTACCCCTGCCGCCGTATCACAGTATATTCATAAAAAGCGAGGACTTCAATCGCTCAAGAGCAGGAGCTATCGCCAGGAGATAAAGGCTGCGGTAAAAAAAATCTGTGATGAAGCTTCGTCTGATGAGCTTCGGATGCTTGTTTGCAACTGTTGTCATTTACTGCAGAAAGATGATGAACAAAAGCCGGCAGATACGGAAGTCTCTACAACTCCACAATGATGTGCGATTCGGTTGAATGACCGCTCAGCAGGTTTTTCAGGGTGTCGATGAGCTCCATTCCATATTTATTGAGATAATAAAATATATTGATTATCCTTTCCTGAGGCATGCCTTCAGGGAAAAGAGCAGTTTCTGCTTTAAGGATCTGGTCAAGCAGCTCTTCGTGTTTGCGTCGGCTGGCTTTCCAGGCTTTCTGTTCAAGGCCTTCGACAATTTTTGTTGACTGAACAGATGAAGCGGCCAAAAGATGTTCAAGAGTCTGGTCAATCTTAGAAAGTGCGGGACCGAGAGTTGCAAAAGATTGACGAATATCTTCCTTTGTCTGTTCAAACAGTGCCTCAAGCTGAGGGTTTTCAGAGATACCTACCGCATTTTTTTTCACCTGCTGAAGGTCACTGAATACTACATGGTAAATCTGTTTGCGCGAAAATCCCGGCTTACCGACTACCTTGAGCAGCTTCTCCATAATTTTGTTTATTTTCGGTTCAACCAGCGTAAAGCTTCCTCTGGGGATAATAAATGGCATGGAGATGCCGAAGTGCTCATAATTTTTCCGGTATTGAGCCAGGTAGCTTATTTCACCCGGACCGGCAATGCAGGCAAAGGTTGGCAGAACATAATCCTGAACAATAGGCCTGAGAACAACGTTGGGACTGAACCGTTCAGGGTGATCCTGACACAGTTCAAGTATCTGGTTTTTTGAATAACTTTGCTTGTCGGGCACAATGGAGAAAGAGTCATCTGAAGGATGTTCTATTTTCTGGCGCTGTCCATGCTGGTTGACATAAAAAAGATTGACCGTTCTGGGCTTTGTCTGTGCAGCGTAACCAAGGGTTTCCAGACGGGAACTTTGCGAAACAACATTATAGGAGGATGCCGGCGACGAAGAGAGTTCGCGCAAAAAAATGCTGGATGACAGTCGCTTGAAATCGGGGTCCTGGCTCGAAAGCAGAATGAGGGGTTGTTCCTTGAAAAGCTGCATCATGGTTTTCGCAAAACTCAGCTCAAAGGTGCTTCCCGGATAATAGCACTCTGTCAGAATCGTTGCAATGCTCTGTTTGTAGGTTGAATCAGGCAGAAGCTGGATAAAATCTTCAACCGTTCGCCTGATCTCTTCACCAAACAAGGAGTTGGCAACCATCTGGTCAGGCAGACGCTTGTATGGTTCCTGGGTGAAGTGAACAATCTGGTTTTCAGAAAAAATTGCCGTATGGGCCGATTCAGTATAGTCATGGTCTTCACCTTCGAGCCAGAAGATCGGCACAAAATCATACTCAGGAAAGAGCGCCTTCTGGCGTTCAGCAAAAATAATAGCTGTAAGAGCTTTATAGATGGTATAGAGAGGTCCGGTAAAAAGACCAAGTTGCTGTCCGGTGACCACTGCCATACATCGTGGAGAACGGAGCTTTTCAATTTCGCGCAGATGAAGCGCTGTGCATCCGTAACGACTGTTTTGCCTTGAAAGAATTCGTATAATGGTTTCGCGTTCATAAGTTCTTGACCCGAGCAAACCAAGCTGCCGATAGTAATCCGCTTCTTTTTGGTCATCAAGGTCAAAACACTCCGAAAGCAATTCTGAACGTTTGGTACCATCTGATGTATAGTCACGAAAAAGCTGTGAAAAACCCTTTTTTGGTGTCAGAATATGTTTGTAATCAAGCAGAAAGGTATTCACTCTTTTATTTTTGCATGTTCCATTGTTCAAGCTTGCCGATAAATCCATGGTTTGTCAGATCACACGAAAGCGGGGTAATAGCTACATAATTTTGTCGTATGGCAAATTCATCCTTGCGCATGGTTTCGTCGAGCAGCAGCAGTGTGCCGCTCAGCCAGTAGTAAGGGTTATTGAACATGTCGTTTCGCTCGATGGCATCTTCTTCCCAGCGTGAACGCCCCTGCTCAGTGATCACAACTCCAGCAATCTCTGATTCAGGAACATTCGGGATATTGACGGAAAGAATCGTATCAGGAGGAAGTCCTTCAGCAAGCACTTTCCTGGCAAGTTTACGAGCGAATATTCCTGCATAGGTAAAATCAGCATTGTCATAAGTTGTCAGAGAAAATGCCAGTGATGTGATTCCCTGGATAGCACCCTCAAGCGCTGCAGCGACAGTGCCCGAATATAAAGTATTCGTCGCAGTATTGCTTCCGTAGTTGATGCCTGATACAATAAGGTCAGGTTTTGAGGGTAGAATATGACTGAGAGCTACCTTGATGCAGTCGACCGGGGTGCCGGAAACCGTATAGCCGAAAAAGCGATTGTTTTTTAAAAACTTTTTAATTCTCAGCGGAACACCGAGTGTCATGGCATGACTCATACCGCTATGTGGTTCCGCTGGCGCAACGACCGTAACGTGTCCTAATTTCTTCATTGACGCTGCAAGCGCATGAATTCCTTCGCCTTCAATGCCGTCATCATTACAGACCAGAATATGAGGTTTTTGCTTGGTGTTCATGCTATAGCTGTTCCTTGATCATAAGAATGATTCTGTTCAGACAATGGTGAAGGTGCGAAAAATACAAAAAAGTTCTGCTCAAAAGTCATGTCCAAGACTGAAATAAAAAATGGTATCTGAAAATCCAAGTGATGAAGAACCATTGCTTGTCGCTGTTTTAAGAAAAGCAAAAGCTTTTGAAACAGTAAACCTTGCCGGGCCGAGTGGTGTTTCCCATATCAGACTTGTTCCGGTACCATGAATAAGTTGGGACAAAGAGATGTCATCCCTGTCATCCCAGGCATTACCCACATTGTAATGGAGTACAATTGACGTTGGAAAGAACAAGGCAAACGATGGCTTGTAACGAAGATGTACTCCCACCGCAGCAATATCGTTGCCGGGAAGGTCATTTTCTTTCAGTCCTATAAAACGTTGGCTGTAACTTGTTCCAGGTCCTCCAAGAAAAAATTTTTCTGATAGTGGCATGCCGACGCTGCTCAGTCCGAACAATCCGGAAAGCTGTAAGGTGGTTTGGCTCCCGAGCCGGATATTTTCTTCATGGTTACCTGATATCTGCCAGAAAATATCATGGACGTTGAACGATTCCGAAGAATTTGAGTATCTGAAGTTTGTATAGTTGCCGGAGGTGGGAATCAGTGGGTCATTTCTCGAATCAAGAGTAAACTGTGAACCGATGGAGATGATATTGCTCTCTGCTGTTGACAATGGTACCATGCCATTTCCCTGTTCAGTATAGGACAGAGAGTTCTGAAAAGACATATCCACAATGAGCTGTCCGTTTTTATTGATTCTTGTACCGAACCCGGAGGTTATTCCATATTTCTGTATGCCGTAGGTGCTTGCTCTATAGGAATGAGAATTGAACGGTGCTTTTGAAAAGGTTATATCACGGTTATCAAAAAGATGCTCATCATAAAAAACACGAGACGACATGGTGAAATGCGATGACTCTATACGTGGAATATTAAACTCAATGTTGATCAGATTGTTTCTTTTTCCCTCTTTTATCCAGCCCCCGATTGAACTGGTTGTTCCACCGACATTTTCGTTTCTGAAATCAAGAAGAAACTGGGCATTGTTTGTTTCATCATAACGCAATCCAAGTCTGAGCACTGACGGAGGCTTTTCTTCAATCGAAAACTTGAGCAGATTATTTCCGCCGGCATCAGCATTCGCACCTGATTCAGCGGACAGGGAGACAATGTTGAATGCTCCGGTATCATAAAGGTTATCGATAGACTCTTCTGCCTTTTTAACGTTAAGAGTCTGTGTCGTGTCAATTTTTATTTCACGCTTCAGGGAAGTTAATCCCGTAATGTTCTTGTTGCGTTGAAACTCAATGCCATCCGGCTTTCCCGAAGAGAGCTTTACTTGAAGGGTCGGGCCGTTGAATGAAGTACTTTCGATAGCGACAAGAGAGAACCCTTTGCTTCGATATTTGTTGACAAGTGCTTCAAGTACCCTGGTTCCTGCGGCATTGGTATAGAGAACATTTGTGACCGGTCTGAAACATGCTTCGATTTCTGATGAGGTAAGTGCCTCGGTCGGCCCTCCCGTGATGGTGATTTTGTTTATTCTGGGAAGCGGGTCAAGGTGAAATGTCACCCTTTTGTAACGCTTGTCCAGTTCAGCATACACTCTCGTGAAAAGATCTGTCGCAAGCAGGTCGTGCAGGGTTTTCGCAGGCTCGGCAGCATTTCGTACAATACCCGAAACAATAAGGAAATGCTCTCTGAATTCAGGACTCTCATCAGGGAAAATGACTGTTTTTGAATATCCTCCGATAGCGGGGCTGCTTGCCCTCTCTTTTACGATACTCTGTTTTATGGTTTCAGCCAGAACTTTTCCTTTGTTGTACCCTGCTTCAATAAGAGAGGTGATATCAGAAAAATCAGTCGCTTTATGCTCATTGAGATCAGGGGTGATGACGATATCGGCTTTTGCAAGCTGTGCAGGATATTGCAATTTTGTCAAAATAGTCATGGTCTGATCAGCCGCTTTCCATGGCAGATCAAGTTCTTCACCTTTCGAGTACATGCTTCCGTGTGTATCGACCGCAATTTTATAGAGTGCGTTGACGGCATCAAGTTCATCGACCGGTAGATTTGCGACAAGCCCTCCGTCAACAAGTTCATAGCCATCACGAACGACAGGTTCAAAAAGAATAGGCACGGTACTGCTTGCCCGCATCGCTTCTGACAGAGAACCGGTAGTAAGAGTGATTCGTTTTCCGGATACCAGATCGGTCGATACAGCCCTGAAATTGATGGGTAGAGAGGAGAACTCGCCTCGACTTTTATAAAGAGCGTTCAGCGTAAGAAGATCGAGGGTTTCGGTCATTTTTTGAGCTGAATTAAGCGATTTCGGCATCAGAAGCTTCAGCTTTTCGAACCTCAGTGCAATTGATGCCCGGTCGCGGATTCGCTGCTGTTCAAGAAATATGTTTGATCGTGCATAATCATTATTAAAAGAAATAATAGATTGCCACGGCAGAGTATGGACAATTTCTTCAAGGGCATCAGGGCTGTATCCACAGCTGTAAAGACCTCCGATAATGGCGCCTATGCTTGTCCCTGCAATAAAATCAACAGGAACACCCTTTTCATCAAAAGCTTTGAGGACGCCAATCTGTGAAAGGCCGTTGGCTCCTCCACCAGAGAGGGCAAGACCAACGGTTTTTCTGGCTGGCCTCATAAAAGGGCGCAGCGCATAACGGTGCTGTGGCAGTGCAAGCGTGTCGGGATAGACAAGGGTGATTGTTGAGGCTGCGGCAGCGGGCGATGCTGTCTTGACCGGCAGAAAAGCTGTGACAATGATTGCAGCTATGGAGAAAAAAATTCTAAGTTTCAGCAATGGGCTAATGCTCCTGGTTCAAAAGCCTGTGACCGAAAGTCTCAGCAGGCTGTTTTTGAGATCTCATGCGGACTTCATATCTTCAGCTTTAATGTATAACCTTTACTTCTAATTGTGAAAATGGCTTGGTTTAAACGGGAACAACCATCAATACATCCGACCGACAAGCGTGATATGCCTGAAGGATTGTGGTGGAAATGTGAAAAGTGCGGTGCGATGCTTCATAAAAAAAAGTTTGAAGATCATTTCTATACCTGTGCGGAGTGCAGTCACCATTTCAGAATATCTCCGTATAAATATTTTTCAATTCTTTTTGATGACGACAAGTATTGCGAATTTGACGATCAGTTGCGTGCCGCCGATCCTCTTGGTTTTACAGACACCAAAAAATATCCGGACAGAGTTTACGATACCATAGAAAAAAGCGGTAAAACTGAAGCCTGTCGCAATGCCCATGGTGAAAGTGGAGGGCAGCCCCTTGTTGTATCTTCCATGGATTTTGGTTTTATAGGCGGATCGATGGGATCAGTTGTCGGCGAAAAAATTGCGCGTGCTGTAGACAAGTCCCTGGAACTCAATGCACCACTCCTTGTAATTTCCCAGTCAGGGGGCGCCAGAATGATGGAAGGTGCATTCAGTCTTATGCAGATGGCTAAAACCGCCGCCCGTCTCACCCGCCTCAGTGAAAGGAGACTTCCCTATATCTCTCTTTTGACTGATCCAACTATGGGGGGCATCAGCGCTTCCTTTGCCATGCTTGGCGATATCAATATCAGCGAACCCAAAGCCCTGATAGGTTTTGCAGGCCCCAGGGTCATCAGAGATACCATTAAAAGGGATTTGCCCGAAGGCTTTCAACGAGCCGAATTTTTACTTGAACACGGATTTCTTGATCGTATCATCCATCGGAGGGATTTGAAAAGCCAGCTCGTCAGTCTGCTCAGTATGCTGAAAGTTTAGACCCAGCCGAGTGCCGCAGCAGTAACAGGGAACTGTGCCATGAATATCTTTTTGATTGCCATGGCAATTTCCCGATGTTCCTGTTGTGTGCTTTTGTCAGTTCGTACCTCAAGATAATGGATCCAGCTTCTTACAGAGCCTTTCATATAGAGTTTTGTCTGTGTGCCCAACGGCAGCAGCACCCTTGCGCACTCCTTTGCAATTCCCTTTTCAAGAGCACTGTTGTATTGTTCAAGGCTCAGACGAGCAATACGCTCCTGCGCTTCGTCAAACCAATCTTTCGTCGCCTCATCAAGATCGTCAAGTGAGTTTTGCCGGTTTTTGCTGTCCTGGCGTCTTGGTGTATATCGTTCTATTTCCTGTGCGGCGGCGTACCGTTGAGAGAACTCCTGAAACTGAAAGCTCTTGTGCCGGAGAATCTGTGGAGAAATGGCTCTTGACGTCACAATCTCAACACTCATATCCACCATCTCAAAGACGCTCCAGTGCTTGTGAGCAATACAGTAGGCAAGCAGTTTTTCATAATCAAGAGTTTCCTGGCGAGGGCTTGATACTCTCGCACAATAGGCGATAAGTCCTTCAGGAGAAAGCGGCTGGTTTTCAACCTGGATAAGCGGAGCGGTGACCGAAATGAGGCGTACCTGCATGTTCCTCAATATTTTTTGAGATTTGTTTGCTTAATGTACTGAAACGTACACTTTTTTGTGCTTCTCATTGTTGGCAGAAACCATCCTTTTTTGCTAATTGGAACCGGATTTCTTGATTTGTTGTTATCACTACGTATTTTAACTCTTACACGCAAGGTATCAGGAAATGTAAAAGCTTACCAAATTCAAACGATAGGGCATTTATGGCAAATATTAATTTTGGTTTTGAGCATCACGCAAAAAAAATGTATTCGAGTGCTATAGAGCAGGGTATCACCAACAACCTTGTTCCCATGGTTATTGAGACTTCAGGACGGGGCGAAAGAGCCTTCGATATATTTTCAAGGCTTCTGCGTGAACGTATCATATTTCTCGGCAGCGGTATTGACGAGCATGTTGCAGGCCTGATTATGGCTCAGCTTATTTTTCTTGAGTCGGAAGACCCCGAACGCGATATCTACATCTATGTGAACTCTCCAGGAGGAAGTGTCTCTGCAGGTCTCGGGATTTACGATACCATACAGTATATCCGTCCCGATGTTTCAACGGTCTGCGTCGGCATGGCTGCAAGCATGGGAGCATTTCTACTCGCCAGCGGAGCGAAAGGCAAAAGGGCATCGCTTCCTCATTCAAGGATAATGATCCACCAGCCCTCCGGAGGTGCCCATGGACAGGAAACCGATATTATTATTCAGGCGCGTGAAATTGAAAAGATCCGCCACCTTCTTGATGAACTGCTTGCCCGCCATACAGGCAAAGATGTAGCCCAGATAAGGGAGGATTCCGAAAGGGATCGCTGGATGAACGCACAGGAAGCCCTTGATTATGGCCTTATTGACTCAATTTTCGAAAAACGCCCCATGCCCGAAAAGAAGGACTAATCATGAGCGATCAGAAGGCATCATTCAATCTGGAAAAAATCTATAACCATCACGACGTTGAAGACCGGTGGAGAAGTGCACACTGGGAAGCAATAGGAAGTTTTCATGCTGAAAGTTCCAGAGTGCAGGACAACGGCAAAACGCCCTATACCCTCCTCATGCCTCCTCCGAATGTGACCGGAAGTCTTACGCTCGGTCATGTGCTGAATCATACCTTGCAGGATATTTTTATCCGTTACAATCGAATGACAGGACATGAGGCACTTTGGCTTCCCGGTACCGATCATGCCGGCATTGCGACACAAACGGTAGTTGAAAAGAAGCTCAAACGCGAAGGGGTGACACGTCATGATCTCGGACGAAAAGAGTTTCTCGACAATGTATGGCAGTGGCGGGAGGAGTACGGCGGTCTCATTCTCAAGCAGCTGCGCCGCCTTGGCATTTCATGCGACTGGCGGCGGAATCTCTTCACCATGGATGAAGGCGCCTCACAAGCTGTTGTCAATGCGTTCATTACGCTCTATCGTGACGGATTGATCTATCGCGGCACCCGCATCATCAACTGGTGCCCTGTTTCACAGACAGCGCTTTCCGACGAAGAAGTGATCATGAAACCTCGTCGCGACAACCTTGTCTATGTCCAGTATTCCCTTGCCAGACATCCCGGACGATACATTACCATTGCGACCGTAAGGCCCGAAACCATTCTCGGTGATGTAGCCATCGCAGTCAATCCCCGGGATTCCCGTTACATCGATCTGGTAGGCGAACTTGCCATTGTGCCTGTTGCCGGAAGACATATTCCCATCATAGCTGACGATTATGTCGATATCGAATTTGGTACCGGTGCATTGAAAATAACTCCGGCACACGATGCAAACGATTATGAAGTTGGTAAGCGACACAATCTGACGGCGATATCGGTTGTAGGTAAAGACGGCAGAATGATCGATGAGTTCGGATATGCAGGTATGGACCGGTTTGATGCACGAACAAAAATTCTCAAGGATCTCGAAGAGTTAGGTCATCTTGTCCGTGTTGAAGAGTATGAGCACAATGTAGGTTATTCCGAACGCGCTGATGTCGTTGTTGAACCATATCTCTCGGAGCAGTGGTTTGTCAGGATGTCCCCTCTGGCCGAGCGTGCTCTCCAGGTTGTCAATGAAGGAGAGATCCGGTTTCACCCCCCGCACTGGATCAACACCTACCGTCACTGGATGGGAAATATAAGGGACTGGTGCATCTCACGCCAACTCTGGTGGGGTCACCGCATTCCTGCCTGGTATGATACAGAAGGCAAGGTATGGGTTGCCTCGAATTATGAAGAGGCATGTCATCTTGCCGGCACCGACAAGCTTGTCCAGGACGACGATGTGCTCGATACCTGGTTCTCTTCCTGGCTCTGGCCGCTGACCACGCTTGGATGGACCGACAAGCATAGTGATAATGATGATCTTCGATCGTTTTATCCAACCAATACGCTTGTAACCGGACCGGACATCATTTTCTTCTGGGTTGCCAGAATGATCATGGCGGGGCTCTATTTCAAAGGAGAGGTACCTTTCCGTGATGTCTATTTTACCAGCATTATCCGTGACATGAAAGGGCGAAAACTTTCAAAATCTCTTGGTAATTCGCCCGACCCGATCAAGGTCATGGACACCTACGGCACTGATGCGCTACGCTTCACCATTATTTATATTGCTCCTCTCGGTCAGGATGTCTTGTTCGGCGAAGAAAAATGTGAACTCGGACGAAATTTTGCCACAAAAATATGGAATGCCTCACGCCTTGTCTTTATGCAGCGTGAGAAGTATTTCGGCAATCATGAAGAGTTTTCAACTCTCTATCAGGCTTTCGATCCACATACAGAGAGTTTTGATCTTGCCGCACAGTGGCTTCTGTCAGGCTATCATGCTATGCTCGACCGTTATCATACCGCCTTCACTCAGTTCAAGATCAATGACATTGTCCGGTTACTCTACGACTTCTTCTGGAGTGATTACTGCGGCTGGTATCTTGAAGCGCTCAAAGTTCAGCTTTCAGGAGATTTGACACGCCAGGAAGCCCAGAGCGCTGTTTGTCTTGCGGTTCATGTACTCGAAGGCTTTCTTAAGGCCCTGCATCCGGTTATGCCCTTCATTACCGATGAAATATGGCATCAGATTCTCCAGCGTCCCTCAAGTGAGAGTATTGCACTTTCCCCGATGCCGCTTTCCGATTCAAAGTTCTGCGGGCTGGAAGTTCCTGGCTTTACCTTGATTCAGAAGTTAGTCACCGAGGTCAGAAGTCTGCGCTCGTTGTTCGGTGTTCCCCACAACAGTCAGGCTGAAATTCTTCTCTGGCCTTCCAGCGATGTCGATCGCCTGGTCTTTGAAGCTAATCTGTCGCTTATTGCCGCACTTGGCCAATGTCTTCCAAAGGTGACCACAGATGGAGTTCGGCCACGCCATGCGGCAGGATCAGTCGTCGAGGGCAATGAACTATTTGTCCTGCTTGAGGGGTTAATATCGTTTGATAAAGAGCGGGCTCGTCTCCAGAAGGAGATTGCAAATATCTCCTCTTATGTGGTTGCGCTCGGCAGGAAACTTTCAAATTCGGGTTTTGTTGACAATGCGCCAGCGGAACTCATTGAGAAAGAGCGCTCAAAACTGAAGGAAGCCGAGGATAATCTTTCAAAACTCAACAGCAATTTGACAGTTCTTAATGATTGAGGACGGAAGAATTGTAAGAAAAAAATCGTTTTTTTAGATTAAATCGGCCTGAAATGATATTTTGTGGTTTTTTCGGTATCACGTCAGCCGTCAGGACAGGTTTAAATCGCTGAAGTTCGCAAGGGAGTATACATGAGGCAGCTTAAAATAAGCAAACAGATAACTAATCGCGAGAGCCTTTCTCTCGATCGTTACCTGCAGGAGATAGGAAAATATGATCTTTTGACAGCCGAAGACGAGGTCAAATTGACCAAGGCAATCAAAGAGGGTTTTGATATGCCGGTCGATACGACTGAATACAAAAGGGCAAAACGAGCACTTGATAAATTGATTAAGGGAAATTTGCGATTTGTTGTCTCTGTGGCCAAACAATATCAAAACCAGGGGCTTACTCTTGGCGATCTGATCAATGAAGGAAATCTCGGTCTTATAAAGGCGGCCAAGCGGTTTGATGAAACCCGTGGATTCAAGTTTATCTCCTATGCGGTATGGTGGATTCGCCAGTCAATCCTTCAGGCATTGGCCGAGCAGTCAAGAATTGTCCGTCTTCCCTTGAACAGGGTAGGTACGCTCAACAAGATCAGCAAGGCATACAGCCAGCTTGAGCAGGAATTTGAACGCGACCCCAACACAAGGGAACTTGCCACTCTTCTCGAAATGGATTCGCAGGATGTCGCTGATACTCTTAAAATTGCCGGACGGCATGTTTCGGTTGATGCACCTTTTGCTCAGGGCGACGACAACCGCCTGCTTGATGTTCTGCAGAATGATGGACATCTGCCCGATTATGGTCTTAACCGTGATTCCCTGACGCTTGAAGTTGAGCGCTCTCTCTCCGTCCTTGCCCCAAGAGAAGCCGACGTCATCAAGTCCTATTTCGGCATAGGCATGGATAACCCGCTTACCCTTGAAGAGATCGGTGAAAAATTCAAGCTCACCAGAGAGCGTGTCCGTCAGATCAAGGAAAAAGCAATACGCCGCTTAAGACAGTCAGCCTACAGCAAGATTCTCAAAGAGTACATCGGCAGCTGATGGTCACTGTTACAGGATCACCCTCTTTCAATCCGAGCGTTGAGGCCGCATTGCCGTTTCTTACCGCAATCTCAATCATACCGCTGCTTCCCGTATAGGCGAGCAGCTGTTGAGCTGGCACATCGCTATAGGTGGTGACCACCGGAATCTTTACCCCGTTTCCCGCCTTTACCACCCATTGTTTCCGCTCATCAAACAGTAGTGAGTCAAGAGAAGTCACCAGATTACCGAAATGATCGATAGAGATGATGCTTCCATCCCAGGATTGTCCGTTATCCCGGGTATTGCATTCCGGCATAGAAATCTTGACGCAATCTGCCGGGTCAATGGTTTTGCCAAGCTCTTGCAGTGGAACACCTGATGCAAGATTCGCAGCTGCAGGAGAAAAAATATCCCGTCCATGAAAGGTTGAACTCCGGACAGAGAGCATGTAACGCTCCTCAGTAATGGTTACGCACTGCTTGATGTTCTGGGTCTGAAAAACAGCCGTGAGTAATCCGTTATCCGGCGCAAGAAAAGTATGTTTATCAGTTTCAAGAGCAATTGCCTGACGTGACGAACCTACTCCAGGGTCGACCACCGACACAACAATGGATCTCTCCGGAAAAAAAGGAAGAGACTTGGCAAGAAAGAATGCCGCTTGCGCAATATTCTGAGGTGATATGGCATGGGTCAGATCAATAATCTGAACAGAAGGAGCAAGTGAAAGGATGACTCCCTTCATCTGGCCCACATAAATGTCATTCAAACCGAAATCGGTCATTAAAACAATAACGTGAGGCAATTCGATACTCATGGAGTGTTAGTCGACAGCTGTTTTATAAATCGCATAGCCGATGCACAGAAACAGCATATTCGGCAGCCATGCAGCAAGCATAGGGTTCATAATTCCTTGATAGCCAGCAATCGCAATGGTTTTCTGCAGCCCGATAAAGAGAAATCCGATAAAGAGCGTAATACTTATTTCAGAAGCCAGACCTCCCCGTTTTTTTTTGGCCGACAGTGGTACGCCGATCAGAATAATGATAAGCGAGGCAAAGGGTAAGGAGGTTTTAGAATGAAACTTTACCATGGCGCGCTCAAGTCCTGAAAATCCGGCATGTTCTTTTTCTGAAAGGTATTGGTAATGCCGGAGGATGTTCATTTCGTCTGGCTGCAGATTGAGATCCTCAAGTGAGTGCGGCGTCAGGCTAAGCTTTATTGGTTTCAAGGGGGCCACGGTCAACTCTTCATTATTTCCAGTAAAAAGACGAGTTGAGGCATGCTGCATGATCCACTCTCCGTTTTTTTTGTCATAGCGCATTGAATCGGCATCTATGCGCATGCTGAGGTGGGAACCGTTGAAATCCTCTATGGAAACTGCGCTGACGTTGAGTCGATGACCATCAAACGCCTGTAAAGAGACAATACGGCTTCCCGGTTCCAGAATATGAAGAGTTCTGTTTTTCTGAGGCTGTGTAGCATTATCGTTGACATACAGTTGCTCAAAGTTATTCATGCCCGTAAATGCTTCCGGCGCTATCCAGCAGGCATTGACCAGATTGATGCCGCAGATGAGAAGTCCGCCGGTAAAAAAAGGGGTCAGTAACTGGCGCATACTGACTCCAGCAGAGCGAATAGCAGGAAGTTCGCTTGAAGCAGAGAGTCTTCCCGCCACAAGGATTGATGATAGCAGAGCGCTTATCGGAGATGTTATTAGTATGGTGGACGGTATTGACAAAACATAGTAACGGGCAATCTCCATAAGGCTGAGATGCTTGTCCATAAACTTATCAAGTTTTTCAACCATACTGATAAGAATGAACAAAAAAATAAACGCCAGGCTTGTAAAAAGAAATGCCTTTGCAAATTGCCCGAATATATATCGGTTGAGAATTTTCATGAAATTCTTTAAGTATTTTCCTTTGCTTTCTTTATTCTGCCTGCCCGACTCATAAATAACAAAAATGATTTGATTTTTTTCTCAATAATAAAGAGAGGTACCCTTTATACTATCAAAAATACACCGATAACCATTGATGTAATATCGGCTTATATGAGCTGAAATCGTTTATTCGGGCGAAATATAGTTGTATATTTGAACGGCAATAAAATTTATAAAAAAGAATTTAGGCAAGGAATGAACCACGAGAGATACAGCATGGCGTTTACCACAGGCGCTCTTTTTTACCGAGATTCTGTGAAACTGGCAGTGTTGTATCTGGAGTTCAATGACTGGGAAAGTGTTCGAAAGAAGGTTTTTTCTGAAAACCTTTTACAGACAAGAACGCTCAATTCCTCAACACGGGTATCCCGTGAAATTATCTCAAGATTGAAAACACTCGAAGCTGGTGAGTTGGATTTACTGATTTCAGGTTCTACGCAGGAGCAGAAATATCTCCTGTGGCTCGCGGTTTGTCGTCGTTACCGCTTTATTGCTGATTTTGCGAAAGAGGTTATTCGGGAACGCTATATCAGCTTGAAGGCTGATCTTCATTACGAAGAGTTTGATTGTTTTTTTAACAAAAAGTCAGAGTGGCACCCTGAGCTTGAAGAAATTAAGCCGACGACCAGAAACAAGCTGCGTCAGGTATTGTTCAAAATATTACGGGAAGCCGAGCTTTTGGCAACAGATCATACGATCAATGGCTCAATGTTGAGTAAGCGGTTTCTTGATACCATACCGCAACAACATCGTACAGATATATTGATGTTCCCTGCATTTGAATCTGGTATAACCGGGATCGCAACATGAGCACAGAGATCAAAATAAAGCCTGATGAGCGTTTGCAGCATGTATTCCGCGTGATTTCAGGTCGGCGTTTTTTAGAAAAAAAAGCATTGAATGGCGAGATACCATTTTATGTCTGCGCATACCCCCCCGAGGAGTCCGTTGAGATGGAGAGGGTGCAACGGCAGTTGGTCAATCGCCTTGAGCAAACTGGCGTGAGAGTTCTGGACATTAACCTCTACGACCTTTCAATTGAAATCCTCAAACAGCGTGGTATCTGGGAGCAAATCCTTGAAATGGAAACGTCAGTATCCAAGGAGCAACTTAAAGAGTTACTTCAAGGGGTATTGGATCCTGAAGCACATCTTGTACCGGCGATTGCCGCTAGGTTCACTGACAGCGAGTTTGATGTGCTTTTTCTTTCAGGGGTGGGAGCGGTCTTTCCTTACATCCGCTCCCATAATGTGTTGAACAACCTGCAAAGCACAGCAAAAGAAAAACCAACAGTCATGTTTTTTCCCGGCACATACGAGCATTGTCAGGAATCAGGCGCTTCACTCGATCTTTTCGGAAGATTGCATGACGACAAATACTACCGGGCATTCAATATTTCTCATTGCGAAGCATAAACAACAAGAAACGGTATGATTCTCAAGACAATTTTCCAAAAGCCCCTTGACCGTCCGATTGAAGGAGTCATCAAAGCTGATGATGAAGCAAGTCTTCGGCTTGAAATCGAAGAGTACGTCCTGACAAATGAGGTCGAAAAGCGGCTGGTCTCATTTCTTGATGCTTACATCAATTATGAAGGGGCCAATGGTGTATGGATTTCCGGATTCTTTGGTTCAGGTAAATCGCATTTGCTGAAGATACTCGCCATGCTCCTTGAAAATCGAGAGATAGATGGTGTGCGGGCTCTTGATCTTTTTCTTGCAAAACATATTGAGGACCAGATTCTTCGTGCCGATATCAAGCGTGCGGCAGCCATTCCCTCCAAAAGCATTCTGTTCAATATTGACCAGAAAGCTGATGTTATCAGTAAATCTCAGTTCGATGCTCTTCTCGCGGTTTTTGTCAAGGTCTTTGACGAAATGTGCGGTTACTATGGCAAGCAGGGTCACATCGCCCAGTTTGAACGGGATCTCGACAGCCGGGGACTCTACGAAAAGTTCACAACAGCTTACCATACTCAAGCAGGAAAAGAGTGGCAACAAGGGCGTGAGCAGGCACTCCTCGAATCGCAGAATATCGCTAAAGCCTATGCCGTTACGACCGGAGAAACTGACTCCGCAGCAATCGGTATTCTCGATAAATACCGAAACCAGTACAGAGTATCAATTGAGGATTTTGCCGAATTGGTCAATGCCTATATCAAGAAGCAAGCCAAAGATTTCCGCTTGAACTTCTTTGTAGACGAGGTCGGGCAGTATATCGCTGAAAACGTGAAGCTGATGACCAACCTGCAGACCATTGCAGAGAGTCTCGCCACGAAGAGTCGGGGCCGGGCCTGGATTATTGTTACCTCCCAGAACGATATGAGCACGGTTCTCGGCGAAATGAACCGTCAGCAGAGCAATGACTTTTCGAAAATCATGGGCCGCTTTGCCACCAAAATGCCACTGACCAGTACCAATGTAGCCATGGTCATTCAGAAAAGGCTGTTGGCAAAAACCGAAGAGGGTACGGAACTTGTTTCTGATCTCTACCACCGGGAGGCAAATAACTTCGGAACGCTTTTCAGTTTCACCGATGGATCAAGGAATTACAAAAACTATAAGGATAGAGAGGAGTTTATTCAGAGTTATCCCTTTGTTCCCTATCAATTTGAACTGTTTCAGTCGGCAATAGAGAATCTTTCACGGCACAATGCCTTTGAAGGGAAGCACAGCTCTGTCGGTGAGCGTTCAATGCTCGGTGTTTTTCAACAGGTTGCCGTGCAGATCAGTGGTTATGAAATTGGTCAACTGGCATCATTCGACCTGATGTTCGAAGGTATTCAGACAGCATTGAAGGCCCAGACGCAAAAAGCGGTTCTGGCAGCAGAGCGGCAATTGGGTAATGAGTTTGCATTAAAAGTGCTTAAAGCTCTTTTTCTTGTCAAATACGTCAAGGAGTTCAAGCCCTCTCACAGAAATCTTTGCGTCCTGATGCTTGATGCTTTCAACGAGGAGCTGCCCCAATTGCGCAAGAAGGTTGAAGAGGCCCTGAACTACCTGGAACAGCAGATTTACATCAAGCGCAATGGTGAGCTTTATGAATACCTCACCGATGAGGAAAAGGATATCGAAAAAGAGATCAAAAATACTGAGGTTGACGCAACCGAAGTCGCGGCTGAGCTGGAGAAAATTGTTTTCGATCTTGTCATCAAAACGAGGAAAATCCGCTACGACAATACCGGACAGGATTACCCCTATTCAAGAAAACTTGATGACCGCCTGCACGGTCGTGAATACGAGCTTGCCATTCATGTCGTAACTCCGTTCCACGAAAATGCTGAAAACGAAACCATACTTCGCATGCAGAGTATGGGACGTGACGAGCTGCTAGTTCTCATGCCTTCTGATGACCGGCTCATGCGCGATATCATTGTATATAAACAGACTGAAAAATATATCCGCCAGAATAGCACGACCGCCCGGCAGGAGGCCGTTAACCACATACTGACCAACAAAGGTGATCAGAACCGGGATCGATACCGCGAATTGCAGTTGCGACTGCAAACCCTTCTTGGCCGGGCAAAACTGTTTGTGGGTGGCAGTGAAATTGAAATAGGTGGCGAAGATCCTCAGAGCAGAATCATTCAGGGTTTTCGTCAGCTTGTTATACAGGCTTATCCTAACCTTCGCATGCTTCGCGGAATTACCTATACCGAACATGATATTGCGACTTGTCTCAAGCAGACTCAAGAGGGATTGTTCAAAACTGATGTTGCTTCACTGGTGGAATCCGAGCAGGAGGTGCTGGCTTTCATCCAGAGCAATAACCGGAGTGGCGTTCGAACAACGCTGAAGCTGCTGCTGGAAAAATTTGAGCACAAACCGAATGGCTGGTACTATGCCGCAGTGCTTTGCACCCTTGCCAAATTGTGTGCCCGAGGAAAGGTAGAGGTTCGTTCCGACAGCAATACCCTTGAAGAGGATGAACTCGAGCGTGCTTTGCGCAATACCCACGGCCATGGCAATGTCATTCTGGTGCCGCAGGCCGATTTTACCGCATCGCAGGTTCGCAGCCTTAAAGAATTTTATGAAGAGTTTTTTGACTCAACTCCCATAGCCAATGAAGCAAAGGGCCTCAGCAAGGAAACTGCAGAGGCTATACAGAAATCAATACATGAACTGGCCCCATTGGCCGCACAGGTATCCCTCTATCCATTCCTTAATGCACTAAATCCTGTTCTTGAAAAGCTGAAGGCGGAGAGCGGAAAACCATACTCATGGTACCTTACTGACTTTTTGAAAGAGGCTGACGTTCTGCTTGACCTCAAGGAAGCGGTTATCGACCCGATACGCAAGTTTATGAGTGGGGCGCAAAAAGGTATTTTCGACAGTGCCCGTAAAATGGTTCAGACTCAGGAACCCAATTTTTCATACATCTACGGAGATGAATCCGCGAAACTTAAAGATGCGTTGCTTGATCCGGAATGCTTCAAGGGTAATCGCATGCAGCAGGTTAAAACTCTTGTAGCTACAATAGAGGAAAAAATAAATACGGAAATTGAAAGAGAAATTTCCCATGCCATAGATACATCAAGACAACATCAGGAGCGCCTTTGCCGTATGGCTGAATATTCTGCACTCTCCCCGAAACAGCAGGAAGAGATCATTGAGCCATTCAGTAAATTTGCACAAACCGTGCGAGATCAAAAGCTTATTGCCGTTATTCACGACATGCAACGACGATTTGAGGAATCGGAATATCAGAAGCTGTTATCCCAATTGACCGCACTCTCACAGCCAAAATTGCAACCGGCGACTTCAACAAAGGCTATTGAAACATCAAAGCAAGCGACAACCTCATACCCTCCTGTAGCCGACCCAACAGTAGAGTACGTTCCAGGTCGTTCAATCAAAATACCCTTCAATAAAGCGTGGCTGGCTGATGAATCGGACGTAGAACGTTATCTGGAATCCATGCGTGAGGCTCTGCTTGCAGAGATCAGAAACGGGAAAAGAATCCAAATATAGGTATTGCCAATGAGCGAGACAGATCAAGAACTTAGTAAGCTGATCAGCCAGGGGGAAACTCTGACAGTGGAATTCAAGAGCGATTTGAAAATTCTGCCGGATCGCGATTTGTTGGCTGCAGTGGTTTCACTGGCTAATACCGATGGCGGTTTACTGCTGCTCGGCGTTGAGGACGATGGACAGATCACTGGTTTACATGCAAATCATCTCAATGTTTCTGGGATTCCTTCTCTGGTTGCAAACAAGACAAATCCTGCGATCTCCATAAGAGTGGAGCGTTTTGAGTTGCATGGCAAATCAATAGCTCGGATCAGTGTGCCGAAGTCGAGGCAACTGGTCTCAACCTCTGAGGGTCTTCTGGTCCGTCGTCGTCTCAAGCTCGACGGAACACCGGAGGCTGTTCCTTTCTATCCTCATGAGTTTTTACAACGCCAGTCCTCTCTGGGATTGGTCGATCCCTCTGCCATGTTGATGGAACAGATTTCGGTTGAGCAATTGGACCCACTTCAACGTCTTCGTCTTCGAAATGCCATCAAAAAATACGGGGGCGAACAATCCCTGTTTTCGCTGGCGGACGAAGAGCTGGATGGTGCCCTGGGGTTGGTCATGGACCATCAAGGGAAAAAATGCCCCACGGTTGCAGGCGTGCTTATTTTGGGAAGTGAAACTCTATTGCGCCGATACTTGCCTGCTTATGAAGTTGCATTTCAGGTACTGCGAGGCACCGATGTTCGTGTTAACGAGTTTTACCGAAAGCCCCTGCTGGAGGCTTTTGAGGAGGTTGAATTGCAGTTCAAGCCGTGGATTGTTGAAGAGGAAATTCAGGTAGGATTGTTTCGTGTACCAGTTCCGAACTATGATCGCAGGGCCTTCCGTGAAGCCTTTGTGAATGCGTTGGTTCACCGTGATTTCAGTACACTTGGGGCGGTTCACATCAAACTCGACGATGATGGTTTGAGCATCAGCAGCCCTGGCGGATTTATCGAGGGCGTGAATCTCAATAATCTGCTCGTGGCGCCTCCGCGCTCGCGTAATCCGTTATTGGCCGACATTATCAAGCGGATCGGTCTTGCTGAACGAACCGGTCGAGGCATTGACCGCATTTACGAAGGTATGTTACGCTATGGTCGCCCGGCACCAGATTATTTTCTCTCCAATGCCTACACCGTCAGTCTTTTTCTTTCAAATGCTTCCGCCGATCTCGATTTTCTCAAGATGGTCGTGGAACAGGAGGATAAGCTTGGGACCATGCCGATCGATTCATTGATCATCCTTTCTCGTCTTCGAGAAGAACGTCGTTTGACAACGACTGATCTTGCTCCATCAGTGCAAAAGCCGGAAGCCAATGTGCGGGCTACACTGGAAAAACTGGTCGAAACCGGGTTTCTTGAGCCACACGGAACCGGTCGAGGTAGATCCTACATCCTGAGTGCACGGATGTACCAGAAGGCAGGCCAGCGTGCAGAATATATCCGTCAGGCAGGGTTTGATTCCATCCAGCAGGAGCAGATGGTGCTCAATTATATTGGCAAGCATGGCAGTATAAAAAGGGCCGAAGCAGTCGAACTCTGTCGTCTTAGCCCGGATCAAGCGTATAAGCTGTTGTTAAGACTAAAACAACGTGGTGAAATCGAACAAATAGGGGAAAGAAAGGGGGCTTTCTATGAGCGAAAGCGTTAATTTATGCGTCAGGCGCAAATATATACGCCAGTTTATGCGTCAGGCGTATATATCCAATTGAACCTACAACATAGCAAGGAGTTGGAAAGATTTTGATGGAAACAGCTAAACTCAAAAAGTTTGCTCAGTTTGCCTGTTTAAGTCTGATTGATCAAGTCTCTTCCGAACTAAACCTTGTGCTGGTTGAGAGCAATACTGCCTGGCGTGAAGATGTAAAAGCGATAGCTGAGCTTGAAAAGTAGATGGTCACGGCAGAGAACAGGTAATCGAGTGTATTGCCGATTTTATCGAGTTAAGATGCCTCATTTTTGTTGTTACCACATTACTCGAGGCACAAGTCGAGGCACAAGTCGAGGCACAAGTTGGTGAGCATGTCTGTCTGCGCCGGAGTCGTCGGTAGAAATTGCCGAAGCGTTGGGGTATAAACAATTGAGCATCAAAAGCAAGGATAAGAGGAACCGGGAATGAACTCAAATGAACATGAATTAAAAGAAGTGACCAGAGGATCGGATAATACTGGGCTTTTTTCCGATGCTGCAGTGATGATTCAATTTGGCAACAGGCTGTTGCCAAATTTGTAAGCTGTTCTGCTCAATTGCGCTTAAATGCAATCTTGCCGTAGAGTTGACAATTGATAGGTAGCGATGCAAGGTGGAACTCCCTCGTAAAGTCAATGTATGGGGAGGTTATCATTTGACTCAATTTCCGCTGCAGGCATCGGGTTTGAATATGAAGAATAAATACGATCATACTATAAAATTGATGGAAACATCTAAACTTAAAAAATTCGCCCAGTTTGCACGCCGCAGTTTGATTGAGCAAGTCTCTTCCAAACTCAATCTGGTGTTGACGGAAGGAAGTGCCGCTCGTCGTGAAGAGGCAAAAGCGATAGCTGAGCTTGAAAAGCAGATTCAGGGTCACGGCAGAGAACAGATAATCGAGCGGATCGCATATATCTGGTTCAACCGCTTTTGTGCCCTGCGCTTCATGGATGTCAACCGTTACACAAGGATTGGCATCCTGTCGCCAGCCGAAGGACAGTTTCAGCCTGAAATTCTGGCAGAGGCCAAGATGGGCCATATCGATGAAGAGATGGTGCCTGAGAAGACCCGCGAACAGATATTTGCCTTGCTCGGCGGTTCATCGCCAAGCCGTGATCCACAGTCCGAGGCCTACCGCTTTTTAGTGGTGGCCGCGTGCAACGACTTCAACAAGTCGATGCCATACCTGTTTGAAAAAATTGCTGATTACACAGAGCTGTTGATGCCCGATGACCTTCTTTCGGGCAACTCCATTCTTACGTATACTCGCGAGGCAATGACG
>CAIPYV010000047.1 GCA_903869365.1 uncultured Chlorobiaceae bacterium | reverse complement strand
TGCAATCAATTCACCCTGCTTTCTTGTAACAATATACCGGTCAACTGACCGTTCTGAGATGACACGGACACTCATTCCTTCCTGGACATCTTCCTTAAGCATGGTCTTCAGTGCATCCGGGAGAGGGAGGTTATCAAAAGGAATTTCCTCTCCGCCCAGATGTGCTATGCCGGTAATTTGCTCTTGAAATGGTGGGGATGGGCGGGGGATGAGCTTTCACGTCTTCACTTCAATAATATCATCCCACTGTGTCGTGTATCTTGCCGAAAGCCGCTCCTGATGAGGCTTCCAGCTCTCTGAGTTCTCCGCCGCCAGTCGCACGGCACCGCGTCCATAGCGCTGATTAATCGCATCCATCACCTGCATAATCCTGCCATCTTGCTCAGGTGCAGCAGGCGCTTCCTCCGCAAAGAGCGAAAGCGTTGTGCTGCATGTTGCTTGCGGCACGATTCCACTAACAATTACTCCAGCCTTCTTGTAGCTTATACCGTCACGAAAGATGCCGACAAGCATCGTTTGCGCTGCCTGCAGAATCGCAACAGAGTCACTTGTCGGATAGGGTAGGGAAGCCGTCCTGGTTCCCCAGTATCGTTTGCACGACTCATCGAACGGACTGGTAGCGATAAAAACGGTAATCAGCGAAGCCAGCGAGTTCTCTTTTCGCAGCTTCACTGCGCACCCATGCAGCAGGCGCAGCGGCCAGGTCAGCGGCGCTCTCGATCCGCTTTGCCTGCAGCAGCTTGCTCCATTGTCGCCCGATGCCCCAGATATCCTCAACCTTGGTGTGTTTCAGCGCAGCCTGTATTTCGGCGGTGCTGCGGAGCACGCAGACGCCCTGATAGTACGGATTCTTTTTTGCCAGCCGGTTGGCAATCTTGGCAAGCGTTTTGGTCGGTGCGATGCCGACACAGACCGGAATGCCGGTATGCTGCCTGACCGTCCTGCGAATGAGGCGTGAATACTCCGTCAGGTCGAACCGCGCGAAGCTCGTCATATCCAGAAAAGCCTCATCAATGGAATAGACTACCATCGTTGTTCGACAGCACAACGACCGGGCGCAAACGCAGGGCAGGGTTGAACACCCGCTCACACGAAGCATAGAAGTTATTGCAGTCAACAAGGGCAAACATGGGGTGGATCTCCAGCCTTGGTTATCGTGGTTTGTGAATCACATAGGCGACAATGCCCCACACCAGAAACTCATTTTCTTCAGTGATTCGGATCGGTTTGAATTCTGCATTGGCCGGCATCAGGTAGACGCCCTCTTCCCGCACAGCCAAGCGCTTCACCGTAAACTCGCCGTCAAGATAACAAACAGCAATAGCGCTCTCTTTCGGCTCAAGGGCCTTGTCGATCACCAGCAAGTCGCCATCTTGAATACCGGCATCAACCATGGAGTCACCTTTCACCCTGGCATAAAAGGTGGCAGCCGGGTGCTTGATCAGCTCTTTGTTCAGGTCAAGCGCGATTTCGACGTACTCTTCAGCAGGAGAGGGGAAGCCAGCCGCGATTGCCGTGCCGGCAAGCGGCTTTTATGAGTGGAGGCGCATCGAGGGCGCAAAGAAGCAACCCTGGTACATCCACCGGGCTGATGGTTTGCCCATGGCATTTGCCGGACTGTGGGACACCTGGAAGCCGAAGAATACCGAAGAGCCCGCCATAACAACCTGCACCATCATCACCACACAAGCGAATGAGCCGATAACAGCAATCCACGACCGGATGCCCGTCGTTCTCGAACCTAAGAACTGGAAAACGTGGCTGGAAGCTGATCCCGGAACACTTGCAAAGATGCTGGTTCCCGCTGATAAGGGTATTCTGGACATGTACCCGGTATCAACACAGGTCAACAATGCCCGTTATCAGGGCAGCAACTGTATTGAGCAGGTTGAGTGACGGCATCGAGGCTCGGTTTGAATGTAAAACGGGTATAACATGCAGACATGGGACAGCTGGCAACTTCTGTGAGATTAGGCATATCTCATCAAACAAAGGCTTTTCAAGACGTCTAAATCGTGCTACTTGGCATGAGACGGATTAATCTTTTTCAGTGCCCCGGACAGTCTTTGTCCTATAACTACCGCTATATTCAAAATCCAAACGCGCACTTCATTTTATTCGTAATCCGTGGCAATTCTTTTATTTGATGTATCTTTTCACAGACGTGAAGAGTCTTTATGGTGTTATTCTCCGTCCTGTGTTCTCTTGGCTTAAACCTCCCATTGCAATATCATCAGGAGACGGCAGGATATCTTAACAAGTAACAAGAACTGCACGACACATGAGAGGAGCTGAATGAAGATCATCGACAACATCAACACCCTGCTCGGCGACGATCTGAAAGCCTCAATTCGCCCCAAAGACAAGCTCAAAATTGCAGCATCCTGCTTTTCAATTTATGCTTATGAGGCTCTGAAGTCTGAGTTCTCAAAAATTGAGTCGCTGGAGTTCATCTTCACTGCGCCAACATTTGTGGCCAATGAGGTCACTGACAAGTTTCGAAAGGAACGTCGAGAGTTTTTTATTCCCAAGAACGATCGTGAACGGAGTCTTTACGGTTCAGAATTTGAAATCCAGCTTCGCAACAAGCTTACCCAGCGGGCTATTGCGCGCGAATGTGCTGAGTGGATGCGGCGAAAGGCGGTTTTCCGGTCAAACAAGACTAAAGCGCCCATGCAGCAGTTTGCCTGCATTGAGTCACCGGAACAGAGTGTTGCTTATATGCCGATGAACGGCTTTACCGCCGTTGACCTGGGTTATCAGCAAGGGGATGCGATGTCGAATCTTGTCAACCGGTTTGAGGAACCTCTCTTTACGGCGACCTATCTACAACTTTTTGAACAGATTTGGAAAGATCCGGAAAAGCTTGAAGATGTAACGGCTGTTATTTGCGATCATATTGCTTCCGTCTATCAGGATAACTCGCCAGAGCGCATCTATTTTTTGATGCTCAACAACATTTTCAGCGAGTTCCTTGAGGGTATTGATGAAGATGTTCTGCCTAACGACCTTACAGGTTATCAGGAATCGCTGGTATGGAAAAAGCTTTTCAATTTCCAGCGAGATGCAGCAACCGGTATTATCAACAAGCTCGAAACCTACAATGGCTGCATTCTGGCTGACAGCGTCGGACTCGGCAAAACCTTCACCGCTCTTGCGGTCATTAAATACTACGAACTGCGCAACCGCTCCGTTCTGGTACTGTGTCCCAAAAAGCTTGCCGATAACTGGCTGAACTATAACAGAAACCTCAAGACTAATATTTTTGCCAAGGATCGGTTCAATTATGATGTGCTCTGCCACACCGACCTCTCCCGTACTTCGGGTGACTCTTTCGGCATTCCTCTGAACCGGATCAACTGGGGAAATTATGACCTTGTCGTCATTGACGAGTCACACAATTTTCGCAATAATGACGTTTTTAAAGAGAGAGAGACCCGCTACCAGAGGCTGATGAACAAGGTTATTCGCGAAGGGGTCAAGACAAAGGTTTTGATGCTCTCGGCCACCCCGGTCAACAATCGTTTTAACGACCTGAGAAATCAGCTTGCCCTGGCTTATGAAGGAGATTCTGAAAACCTCAGCAAGAAACTTCGAAGCAAGCGAAGCGTTGAGGAGATATTCCGGCGTGCTCAGGCTGCGTTTAACCTCTGGTCGAAACTTCCGATTGAACAGCGTACCTCCCAGGCTATTCTCGGCAGCCTTGATTTTGATTTTTTCGAACTGCTCGACAGTGTTACCATCGCCCGGTCGCGCAAACATATCCAGACCTACTACGACACCAAGGATATCGGGCAGTTCCCTGAACGGCTCAAGCCGCTCTCGTACCGCTGCCCGTTAACTTACCGGAGCGATGTGCTTGGGCTGAATGACATTTTCAAGCAGTTGGCGCTACTCAAGCTTGCGGTTTATGCGCCAATCAGCTATATCCTGCCAAGTCGGCTCAGCAAATACGAGGAGTTGTATGACACTCTGGTAGAGGGTGGCAAAAGCAAACTGAGGCAGGCGGACCGCGAACGAAGCTTGCAGGCGCTGATGACAACAAACCTGCTCAAACGGCTCGAAAGCTCGGTAGAGTCCTTCCGGCTTACTTTGGGTAGTTTGCTGCGCAAGGTGGTTGGTGCAATAGAGCTTATTGAGGCGTTTCAGCAAACCGGATGTTCGGCAGCAATCACTGACTATACCGCTGGGCTCGAAGCTCTGGAGGCAGAAGAGGATGATTTTGTTTTACCTGAAGATGTTAAAATCGGAGGGAAAGTTCAGATCAGCCTGAGTGATATGGACGTTGAGCGGTGGAAACATGAACTGGCAGCAGACCAAATTTTGCTCGAAGAGCTTCTTGCTTCTATGCAGAAAATCACGCCCGACGATGATGCCAAGCTGCAACATTTGAAAAATCTTGTCCTGAACAAGATTGTGAACCCGATTAACGACGGGAATAAAAAGGTACTGATCTTCACCGCCTTTGCCGATACCGCCAATTACCTCTACAACAACCTGGCTGAGGATATTCTGCACACCAACGGCCTGCACACTGGCAAGGTAACCGGCAAGGATGCACCGAAATCAACGCTCAAAAAAAGTTACGATTTCCAGTCTCTGCTCACCCTTTTTTCACCGAGAGCTAAAGAGAAGGCCCTTGTGCTCCCTGAAGAGCCGAGAGAGCTCGATATCCTCATCGGTACTGACTGTATTTCTGAGGGGCAGAACCTTCAGGATTGTGATTACCTGATCAACTACGATATCCACTGGAACCCGGTGCGCATTATCCAGCGATTCGGGCGAATTGACCGCATTGGTTCGCAGAACACAACCATACAGTTGGTCAACTACTGGCCGGATATTTCGCTCGACGACTACATCAATCTCAAGGAACGGGTCGAAAACCGGATGATGATTGCCGACGTCACGGCCACCGGTGACGACAACCTTCTTACCGCACAAAGCAGTGATGTCGCATACCGCAAAGAGCAACTCCGGCGCCTGCAGGATGAAGTGGTCGAACTTGAAGAGCTGAAAACCGGCGTCTCCATTACCGACCTTGGATTGAATGAGTTCAGGATGGATCTGCTCAACTCTGTCAAAGCTTGTGGCGATCTTGGCGACTTGCCCAAAGGGATGCACGCCGTTGTTCCCGCCAACCCGGCAGCAGGCATAAAACCTGGAGTCATTTTTACCCTGCGTAACCGAAACGAAAGCGTGAATGTGAGCTTGCATAACCGCCTGCATCCTTACTATCTGATTTATATTGGACGAGATGGCGAGATTATTTCCAATCATACAGAGGTCAAGAGACTCCTTGATCTGGTGAGAGTAAGCTGCAAAGGGCAGTCGGAGCCTCTGCAAGCGCTCTGCCGCCTGTTTAACCAGCAGACTGACGAAGGACGCAACATGAAGGCTTACTCCGATCTGCTCAGTAACGCTATCCGCTCAATGATGGAGGTCAAAGAGGAAAAAGATCTTGACAGCCTCTTTTCAGGTGGAAAAACCACAGCGCTGCTCGACACCATCGCCGGTCTTGATGACTTCGAGCTTATCGCATTCCTTGTTGTGCTGGAGGAAGGATGAAGTCCGTGCTTTTTGAGTATCCAAAAAGTTCGGCATTTGGCCGGATAGTGCCGAAGAGCAAAATCTATGAGCATGTCTCTCCAGGCAAAGCCTTGAAAGAACTCTTTGTCCGCCAGGTTGATCAAATTATCTGGCAGCACAAGCTTGCACCCGAAACAGTCAACTTGCGCCAGACACCTTCCGTGCCGGAAATAGAGATTTTCTCCATTATTCTGAAAGATGGTGAGCTTAAAAACGATGTGCTCCGCTCTATTGATCAGGCAATTGCGTTTCCGCTTCTTTTTGAACTCCTGTATGGTGATAAGTGCAAAGTTATAGCAGCGTACAAACGCCCGAGCGAGGCCGATAGTGCGAAATGGGTCGTCAGCGACTATTTTGAATCGGCATGGTTGCCAATTGAAACACCCCGTAAACCATTACCGGTAGTCCTCAATCTTGAAGCGCTCTACGAACAACTGCTTGCGCCATTGATGCCCTATCCCGCCCGACAGGGTGAACGGTTGCAGCAGCGGGTCGAACGGATGAGTACGATCCGCTTCAAGCAGAGAGAAATGGAGAAATGCGAATCACGCCTCCGCAAGGAAAAACAGTTCAATCGCAAAGTTGAGATCAATGCCGAGTTGCGAGAGTTGAAAAGGGAGCTGCAATGTGTACTTTCATAATCGACGAAATACAGAGAAAAATGAAACCGGATGGTACACGATGACCGAATTAACACACGTCAATATCCAGAGCATGATTGTAACCGTGCGAGGAGTTCAGGTAATGCTGGACAGGGATCTGGCGGTTATCTATGGGGTTGAAACCAAGGTTCTCAACCAGGCAGTCAAACGCAATATGGAACGTTTCCCACAAGAGTTCAGATTTCAGCTTACCCAGAGTGAAGATCAGCAACTTGCCACAAATTGGGAGCGATTAGACTTGAGGTCACAGGTTGTGACCTCAAGCAGGCACGGTGGAAGAAGATACCTGCCCATTGCCTTTACCGAACAGGGTGTTTCTATGCTTTCAGCCGTACTACGCAGTGATACGGCGGTTAAAGTCAGTATCAAAATCATCAACGCTTTTGTGGAAATGAGGCGTTTCATCCAGAATAACGCGCAAGTATTCACTCGGCTCGATTCTGTGGAACAGCGTCAGCTTGTTTTTGAATCCGAAACGGAGAAAAATTTTGAAAAGGTGTTTCAGGCATTGGAACGACAAGAAGAGCCGCCAAAACAAGGGATTTTTTATGACGGACAGGTGTACGATGCCTATCGTTTTGCCGCTGAGTTGATCCGCAAGGCGAAAAAATCATTGGTACTCATTGATAACTATGTGGATGATTCCGTGTTGACGTTACTCAGCAAACGATCTTCCGCTGTTTCTTGCACGATTTACACAAAAGCTATATCAAAGCAGCTTGCATTGGATATTGATAAGCATAACCAGCAATACCCGCCTGTTGATATCAAATCTTTCAAAGAGGCTCATGACCGTTTTTTGATTATTGATGGAACTGAGATTTACCATATTGGAGCATCTCTCAAAGATTTAGGGAAAAAGTGGTTCGCCTTTTCACGATTTGAAACCGGAGCACTTGAGATGCTTCAAAAGCTTGAAGGAAAAAAACATGAATAAACTGAAAATGCACTCGCCAAATTTGACTGAAGGCAATATTGATCGCATTCGAGAGCTGTTTCCCGGCTGTGTTACTGAAGCGCATGATGAACATGGTACACTGAAGCTGGCTGTCGATTTTGATCAGCTCAAACAGGAGTTGAGTGACTCTATTGTCGAAGGGCCGCAGGAGCGCTATCACCTTAACTGGCCGGGGAAACGCGAAGCACTGTTGACCGCAAATGCACCGATTGCAAAGACCCTTCGCCCCTGCCGTGAAGAAAGCGTTGATTTTGATACCACGAAGAATCTGTTCATTGAGGGCGACAATCTGGATGCCCTTAAGCTCCTGCAGGAGACCTACCTCGGCAAGGTCAAGATGATCTACATTGACCCGCCATATAACACCGGGAATGACTTTATCTACGAGGATGATTTTGCTGAAAACGCCGATGAATTTTTGCTGCGTTCAAACCAGAAAGATGAGGAGGGCAACCGGCTTATTGCCAATACAGAATCGAATGGACGGTTTCATTCGGATTGGTTGAGCATGATATACCCAAGATTAAAGCTGGCGAGAAATTTGCAGAGGGATGATGGGTTGATTTTTATCAGTATTGATGACAATGAGGTGTGCAATCTGCGAAAAATTTGTGATGAGATTTTTGGAGAAAAAAACGCTATTTCGGCTTCGTTGGTTTTAAGTAATCCCCGAGGTCGTCAATCTGATACATACGTCGCAACTGTACATGATTTATTGTTGATATACGGGAAAAATATAGATGTGTCAAATGTTAATGGAATGGCCCTTACCGAAAAACAACGTATGGAGTTCAATTTTATCGATGACAATAACGAACCATATCGATTACTTGGTCTTCGACAAAGAGGAGCTGCATCGAAGCGTTCAGATCGCCCAGATATGTACTTCCCTGTATATGTATGCCCTTCATCCCAAAATATTTCGCTGGAGAAAAAAGAGGGCTGGCTGGAAGTATATCCACGTAAATCTGATAGAAGTGATGGTCGATGGATGTGGGGGAAAGATAAATGCAATAGAGATATAATTCTTCTCGTTGCAAAGCTAATTGAAAAGCGTAACGAGTATGATATTTTTGTTAAGGATTATCTGAACAAGTCCGGTTCAGAACGCACAAGAAAGTATAAAAGTATATGGGACTCAAAAGGCTATAACAACCAAGCTGGGACACTGGAAGTAAAATCGATTTTCAATGGCGACGTTATGTCATTTCCGAAGCCTAAACAGCTACTTATGGACGTATGCAACATGGGCTCATCAGACAACGACATCGTTCTTGACTTCTTCGCGGGTTCAGCCACTACTGCCCATGCAGTCATGCAACTCAACGCTGACGATGGCGGCAACCGCAAATTCATTATGGTTCAGTTGCCGGAACTCTGCAATGAACAATCCGAAGCATTCAAAGC
>CAIPYV010000046.1 GCA_903869365.1 uncultured Chlorobiaceae bacterium | reverse complement strand
GTCTGCCTACAGTTTATCTGCGGGTACGTTTCCGGTAGCTTCACACAGGCGGATTACTCTGCCTGCATGTACCAGTGTGGGCAACTGACGGCACAGTTGGTTCAAATAACAGTTCAGTTCCGCGACTTCACGTCGCACCATGCGCTTTCCTCCTGTGTCAAAGCATCCATTCTAACCTTGAGAGCACTGAACTCTGAAAAGTAATCAGAGTGAATAGCAGAAACTATGTTGCCGGCAGTGGTGTCGTCGTAGGTGTGAGATGTTATATTACGGCTGACAATCATGTTCATCCAAATATCACCGTTTCCAATTAAACCTACTTTAAAAGCCGCTCGTGTAGTATCTTTGGAGCCTTATAAATTTTGAACTCCACGGTTTTCAAGAAAATCTTTCAACGTCTTCCATGCCAATTCATGGGTGTATGCAAATACATGGATTAATCCCTGTTCTTCAAGCCTTGAGAAAGGGCGATCCTGCGCAAGGTTTTCAGCTTCTTCCAATTGTAAAAAAGCTTTTTTGAAGTTGTTAAAACGCTGAATCCAGCGGATGTCTGTCGGCATGGAATTGATGGCTTTAACCATGTTTCCACCTCCATTACAAAAATTTAGCGGGACATAATTTATGATTAGTCGGTATATACCTCGTCATATATTCTAAAAAACTTTGACATGACCAAAATGCTGGATTTCGAAATAAACAAAATGAACTGTACTCGTTGTGGTCAGTGCGTTGCTGATTGCCCGGCAAGGATTATATCACTTTCGGATGATGGCTATCCGGCCATTGTCTCTGAAAAGAAAGGAAGCTGCTATAAATGCCAGCACTGTCTGGCGATCTGTCCAACTGGATCAGTCTCAATACTTGGCATAGATCCGGCTGGCAGTAGTATTCTTGCTGGCGGATATCCTAATCCTGACGAACTTGAGACACTGATCAAAGGACGGCGATCAGTGCGACGTTACAAGGATGAAAATCTTGATCCGGCACTCTTTCAAAAACTTCTGGATGTTGCCTGGCACGCTCCTACCGGTGTGAACTCACGTCAGGTTCGTTTCACGGTATTGGACAGCAAAGAGAAGGTTGCTCAATTGCGTGATAAGGTGATGGCAGGACTGAAAAAACTGATCAAAGAAGATGCTCTACCAAAAAAAATGGAGTCGTACGCCAACTTTGTCAGGATTTGGGATGACCACAACATCGATATCATTTTTCGAGGTGCTCCTCATCTGGTGATCGCTTCAGCACCCATGACCGTTCCAACACCGGAGCCGGACTGTCTGATAGCCCTTTCGTATTTCGAGCTTTTTGCACAAGCCAATGGGGTTGGCACCGTCTGGAACGGTCTTGCAAAATGGGCTATCAACGACCTTCTGCCGGAAACCCGACATTTCCTTGGAATTCCAGATGACCATCTGTTTGGTTATGCCATGGTGTTTGGCTACCCCGATGTTCACTTCACCCGAACGGTGCAGCACTCTCCTGCGCTGATTCATCGGGCATTATAGAGAGAGAGTAAGGAGAACCACTACTGATTTTGCCATTATGTTTCTACCGCTCGAAGAAATTTATGCGGAAGCTCAGAAGTGTCGAGTCTCTGGATACAAAAGAGGTCAAGCTGCTGTTACCGGAACTTGCGGAAGCGTCTATGACGAATGAAGAGAGATTGCTGAATTTTTCGATGAAGATCAATAACAAGGTCTGCATGTATCCATGAGCGAGTTTAAACAAAGTGATAACCCCGTTGAACGACTCTCCGGATCGGTTGAACGGGTCACGTTTCACAGTGAAGAATCAGGTTTCTGCGTTCTGCGCACAAAGGTCAAAGGGCATCGGGACTTTATTACTGTTGTCGGTTCAGCGGCTTCCGTTTCTCCCGGTGAATATATCGAGTGTCTCGGAACATGGTTGAATGATCGAACCCACGGCCTTCAATTCAAAGCTCAGCAACTTATTGTTGTTCCTCCAAGCACTCTGGAAGGGATTGAGAAATATCTTGGTTCAGGGATGGTCAAGGGAATTGGCCCCCATTTCGCGAAAGTTCTGGTCAATGCGTTTCAGGAAAATGTTTTTACAACCATTGAGGAAGAGCCCCAACGCATGCTGGAACTGCCCGGTATAGGTCAGAAAAGGATGGACAAGGTTACCAGTGCATGGGCAGACCAGAAAGTGATTCGTGAAATCATGGTTTTTCTGCAGTCCCATGGTCTCGGTACTGGTCGAGCCGTCAGAATATTCAAAACCTACGGCAATGAATCCATTATCAAGGTTACTGAAAATCCCTATCGCCTTGCCTTGGACATTCACGGTATCGGGTTTAAAACGGCGGACACCCTTGCTGTTAAACTTGGCATTCCTCTTGATTCTCTGATCAGGGCTCAGGCTGGCGTAAGACACGTTCTGCAGGAGATATCCGGTGATGGTCATTGTGCTGCAGCGAGGGATGCCCTCATTCATGAGGCGATTAAACTGTTAGAGATTCCTGCTGAGATCATCGAAAAGGCGATCGCTCTGGAAATTGCAGAAGACAACTTGGTCAGTGAAGAGATCAATGCCATTCCATCTCTTTTTCTGACAACGCTTTATCGAGCTGAAACAGGTACTGCGTCAAATATCCTGCGACTTCTTCAAGGAGTTCTTCCCTGGGGCGACATCGATCTTGACAAGGTCATCCCATGGGTTGAGGGTAAAACCGGCCTGACGCTCTCAGACTCGCAACGAATGGCCGTCCGTCTCGCCCTTTCAAGCAAAGCAGTTATTATAACCGGAGGCCCCGGAGTAGGAAAGACGACGCTGGTCAACAGCATTCTGCTCACGATCCGGGCAAAGCAGATTACCGTCACTCTTTGTGCTCCAACAGGACGGGCTGCCAAAAGGCTTTCAGAGTCAACAGGTCTTGAGGCAAAAACCATTCACCGGTTACTGGAGTTTGATCCTCAAACCTTCGGGTTTAAAAGAAACCGTGAAAACCCGCTGGAGACAGATCTGATCGTTATTGATGAAGCGTCAATGGTGGATATCGTTCTGATGAATCGTCTCCTGTCGGCTGTTCCAGATAAGGCCGCATTGATGATAGTCGGGGATGTTGACCAGCTTCCATCCGTCGGGCCAGGAGCCGTTCTTGGAGACATCATTCATTCCAAAAAAGTGCCAACGATAAGTCTGACCGAGATATTCCGACAAGCCGCATCTTCAAGAATCGTCGTCAATGCGCATCGTATCAACAAAGGAGAGATGCCCCTCAGGAACGAAGGATCCGAACTCTCTGACTTCTACTTTATTCCGGCAAGTTCACCTGAGGATATCTACACGAAACTCATGCAGGTTATAACCGAACGCATTCCGAAACGTTTTGGCCTGGATCCAGTAAAAGAGGTTCAGGTGCTTACACCGATGAACCGGGGCGGGCTTGGTGCTCGTGCGTTGAACATTGAACTCCAGAAAGCCCTCAACGCAAAAGCTGAACCGAAGATTACCCGTTTCGGCACTGTTTTCGCCCCCGGCGACAAGGTGATCCAGACGGTCAACAATTATGACAAAGAGGTTTTTAATGGCGATATCGGTCAGATAGTCAAGATTGATGTTGCAGAGAGTATGCTTCATGTTGATTACGATGGCCGATCGGCAGCATACGAATTCGGAGAACTTGACGAAGTGTCGCTCGCTTATGCCACAAGCATTCACAAAAGTCAGGGCTCAGAATATCCGGCTGTCATTATCCCGCTTGCCATGCAGCACTATACCTTGCTGGAACGAAACCTGATTTATACTGCAGTGACACGGGGCAAGAAACTGGTCACGATTATCGGCGAACCGAAAGCATTGGCTATGGCTGTCAAAAACCTGAAATCCAACAAGAGAGTGACGAACCTTGCTGCAAGACTCTCGCCTGAATTGGCCGTTGATTGCCCTGATTATTAACATTTTTTTTACTGGCTTTTCGACTCTCTCCTCCTATCTTAGTGAGTGCATATAAACTGGTAAGAGCTCATCGACTGAGGCATGCCTTGAGGCATAACAGCAATCTGAACATCAACAGAAGATCACTATGAAGCGCATTTTTTATTTCCTTGTCACCAACCTTGCGGTTGTGCTGGTGCTTTCTGTCATTATGAGTTTGCTCGGTGTAAAACCATATCTGACTGCTAACGGCCTTGATCTCGGCAATTTACTGGTATTTTCTTTTGTCATCGGCTTTGGAGGTGCGTTCATTTCGCTGGCACTTTCAAAATGGACGGCCAAGCGTATGTCAGGTGCTGTTGTCATTAAAAATCCGAGCACCGCATCAGAACTATGGCTGATCAATACCGTAAGGAACCAATCGCAAAGGGTTGGCATCAAAATGCCGGAGGTTGCAGTCTTCAATTCGGCAGAGGTAAATGCATTTGCCACTGGTATGACCAAAAACCGCTCGCTGGTGGCTGTCTCATCAGGATTACTCAGCGCGATGACCAAAGAAGAGGCGGAAGGTGTACTCGCCCATGAGATTTCGCACATCGTCAATGGTGATATGGTCACGCTGACACTCATTCAAGGCGTGTTGAACACGTTTGTCATGTTTCTCTCCAGAGTCATCGGATACACTGTCGATAAAATGTTTTTCAACACCAAACGCGGTACCGGCCCTGCGTTTTTCGTGATCAGAATCATTGCGGAAATCATGCTGGGCATCCTGGCTTCCATGATCGTCATGTGGTTCTCGCGCAAACGTGAATTTCGTGCTGATGCCGGATCTGCGACCTTAGCGGGCAGGGAGAAGATGATTGCGGCGCTTGAAAAGTTGCAAATGCAGCAAATTCCATCCGCCTTACCTAAATCAATTGCAGCTTTCGGAATCTCCGGCGCAAAGGCTAATGGCCTCAGAAAATTATTTGCATCGCACCCAAGTCTGGACGAACGCATCGCCGCGCTTCGGGGAAATAAGGTTTATTGAACAGAACTCAAACTCTTGAAAGGAGAGAGATATGACTCGAAAAATAGCCATCATAACCGGCGGAAGCCGCGGCCTCGGAGCAAATGCCGCCCTGAAACTGGCCGCCCGTAACACCGACCTGATTATCACTTATAATCAGAACAAGGCAGCTGCCGATGAGGTTGTTTCCAGTATCACTAAACTGGGGGTGCGAGCAACCGCCCTGCATCTTGATGCCGGCTCTGTTTCAGCAATTCCCACCTTCATCACCCAGGTGCAGGAGACTCTTGCGCAATGGGGCTCAGAGCGCTTTGATATCCTTATCAACAATGCTGGAATGGGCATGCAGGCTGCTTTTGCTGATGTGACTGAAGATCAGTTTGATGCTCTTATGAATGTTCACTTGAAAAGCGTGTTTTTCCTGACTCAGACACTTGTGCCTCTGATGGCCGATGGCGGACGCATCCTTAATGTTTCTTCCGGCCTTGCCCGTTTTACCTTGCCAGGATATTCTGTGTATGCATCGATGAAAGGCGCTATTGAAGTACTGACGAGGTACCTTGCCAAAGAGCTCGGCCACCGCGGAATCTCGGTTAATGTGCTGGCACCGGGAGCAATTGAGACCGACTTCGGCGGCGGCATCGTTCGTGACAACAAAGAGGTTAATGCAATGATTGCTTCTGGGACGGCGCTGGGGCGTGTCGGCCTTCCGGACGATATTGGCGATCTGATTGCAGCCCTTGTTTCTGACGACTGCCGATGGGTCAATGCCCAGCGAATCGAAGCGTCCGGCGGTGTGTTTATCTGAAACTTGATTGTAATTCTCTCCCGTTTTCAGGGTAAGGCGGGTTTGCCTCAATACTGCTGGATTATAACGCAGGGAAAAGGTTAGGAAACAATAGTTCCGAAGCACTGACAGGAAATCGGAGTGAAACAGCTCCTTTGGGGCTTTTGGAGCCGAGTATTCCGTTTTCGGTTAATGTTGCGAGTAAGGTTCTGGCTGTTCTTTCTTTCATACCACTTATTCGGCTGATATCTCCGCGTGGAATTTCACCTTTGAGCAATGCAGCCTCAAGAATAGTGAATGCTTCCGGCTTCCAGGCTTCCCGTTCACACAATAGTTTCAGCCGATTGACAAGCGCGTCAAGCTCAAAAAGAGAGCCCATGAAGGTTACCTGATCGAGGCAAACGCGCAGGAACCATGCAATGAATGTATTAACTATATATTATCAATTATAGCGTCACTGCATTTCCATTAACTCTCGATTACAATGAAATAATCATGGAAATAATTCTTCTGGTAATCACTGTCTTGCTGCTTCTTTTTATAGCAATCCAGTCAATCATTAATAAAGGAAAGCCCTTTGAGGGTTTGTCGGAACTTGAAAACACCCTTGCTGGACTGCAAAAAAGTCTGACAACATTAGAGAGCAATTTCAAAGAGGATTTCAGAGCAAATCGCAAGGAGATTAACGATACAGCCAGAGATAATCGCGATGAGTTGAATAAAGCCATCAATCGTCTTACTGATAACACGATCGCCCAATTGGAAAAAATCACTGGAAAAGTTGAGCTGAAACTCAAGGAACTGAATGACCAGTCGAAAACTGACAACTACGCTGCGCGAGACACGCTGACCAAAACCTTTGCAGACTTTGAACTTTCCTTTGAAAAGAATGTCAAATCGTTCAACGATCTGCAACGGGAGAAGTTCAATGAACTTGGCAAAAAACAGGATGAGCTTGTCCTGAATACTGAAAAGAAACTTGAAGGTATCCGGATAACGGTGGAAGAAAAGCTAGAAAAAACTCTCAGTGCAAGAGTCAGCGAGAGCTTTGAGAGTGTTGGCAAACAGTTGAATGAAGTTCAAAAAGGATTGGGAGAGATGCAAACGCTTGCCCAAGATGTTGGGGGATTAAAAAAAGTACTCAGTAATGTTAAAATGAGAGGTGGCATCGGAGAATTTCAGCTTGAAAATCTCCTTGAACAAATCCTTGCTCCCGACCAGTATGAAAAAAATGTCAAAACCAAACAAGGGAGCAATGATCTTGTCGAATTTGCCATCAAACTTCCCGGTAAAGATGAGGATAACTCTCAGGTGTGGTTGCCGGTGGACGCAAAGTTTCCTAAAGACGTCTATGAACAATTACAGACAGCCTATGATCATAGTGACCTTGCTGAAATCGAAACAGCTCAAAAGAATCTTGATAACACCATCCGAAAAATGGCAAAAGATATCAGTGACAAATATATAGATCCCCCACATACAACCGATTTTGCCATTATGTTCTTACCATTCGAAGGCATCTATGCTGAAGTAGTTCGCAAAGCCAGTCTCCTTGATGATCTGCAACGAAACTATAAAGTTATAGTAACCGGTCCAACAACCTTTGCGGCAATTTTAAACAGCCTTCATATCGGCTTCAGAACGTTAGCCATCCAGAAAAGAAGCAGTGAAGTTTGGAGAGTATTAGGGAAGGTTAAAACAGAATTTGAGAAGTTTGGAGGGCTTATCCAAAAAGCACAAAAAAACATCCAGTCTGGCCTTACCCAACTCGATGATGTGGTTGGGGTACGCACCCGGGCAATAAGGAAGGAATTAAGAAACGTTGAGTCCTTGAATGCAGATCAAGTGAAGTTGCTCTTGCCGGAAACTGCTGATATTGACGCCACCGATGAAGAGATGTAATAAGGAGAAAAAATAATGGCAGATGAAGTTGGCAAATCTAATCAAAACGAAACAACGGCAGGTAATAAATTTCAATCTGAAAATAATCCAATAGATACTCCTAATTTAATCGATATTTTTAATGCAATAAACGAAAATAATACCCTGTTAAAAGAAAGAAGATATTCACATAGGTTATAAAAAGTTACTCCTTACTTGCATGAAAAAAGTTTCAAATTAAAACAGACAACATTATTAAAAAATCGCCCTTATCACTATCAAGGCACAATGTTTTCGAAAGCCAATACTGCCTGCGGAACCGGCTATCTATTATGGTTGTATTGAGACTGCTGTCGTCGAAAAAAAAACGTCCGATATGGAAAAAAGTGCAATATTACAGGGGTACCGTATAATCAAATTGATGGCATGGCGGGGTTTTGGATCCTGACATCCTTGTACATCTTCCCTGTTGCGAGCAATTCATACTTGATCATCTCTCTGAGTTCCTGAGGCTCAAGAACTTCGGCTTCACTGCCGTAACGCATGACCCATCGTTTGACAGCGTCAAGTGCTCCTATCTGCATTTTCAGAATAAGTGAACCATCCTTCAACTCTTCAGTCTGTTGCGATGAGTGCCACTGATGTTCTCTGACCCATTGCGACTGGAACGGAGAAAATCGGATTGCAACATGGTGGGTTTTATTGTCATGGACCTGCTCGAATGACTGAGCTATGTAAGCTTCAAACGAAAAGGATTTCTGGACGGTGAAGTGCTTTTTCGCCAAGGAAACTGTGATAATTCCGACTTGAACGGTTTTGTGTTTTCCGTGATTCATGTAAGGGGCTCCAGTCTCAGGGTTGACTCTATTTTGTCGCGTTGTTCCGGTTTGACGCGCGACTCGTCCGCATAGTCCCGCCATTTGGCCACAATGTTCCTCACTTCTTCAATGATCGTTTCCGCACGCCCACGCTTCATGGAAGCGCTCTTTGCGCACATTTTAAAATCCTCCAGCGTAAATCCACTCCGCTTGCCATTCATCGTCATTTGATGACTCGAAGTCCATTTTCCGCCCGGTTGATAGCTGTAGGTCATATCGAACGCGGGAGAGAGTGACCAGTTTCCCGACTTGTCCATCAGGAAGGCAATGTTCTTTACATGGTCGTCCTGGTTACGGGCCACGATATTGAAAACCATCCGTCGGAACTGCTCCTCGATGGCAGACATCGGCAATCCCAGTCTGCGGATTACCTGCAACGCCTGCTCGTAGCCGTATGCTCCTGCCTGATTGAAATCATAATGCGCTAGGCCGCAAAGCGACTGCATGTGCAGCTTGCCTCCACCTTCCAAGCGGTCGAACCGCTTCGTCATGAAATGGCGGCGTCCGTTCTCTTCGAACAGGCGGCACGAACTCATGGTGATTCCCGCATCGACCGCCATTCTGTAATAGGCATACTCGATCGCGCCGTATCCCTTTGGGTCTTCAAGTTCCTTGTCCTTGTTGCCGCTGACACCGTCGAACTTCATCAGCCAGTATTCAAATCCCCTGCCTGTTTTCACCTGCCCTGACCGGACTTCGTTTGTTTGCGGATTCCAGGCGATCACCGCTTTGGCCCGCGCGCCCCCAGCAGAAGTGCCGACCCGCAAAATATTCTGTAGTGCTGTTTTCTTACCCTCTTCGTGAAGCCAGCCTTGCAGGTTCTTTCGATGGGTTAAAACCTCCGAAGCCAATGCTACCAGCTTGTCAACTTCAATATGGAAAGATCCTGGTGCATCCAATCGGGTTGCCGGCGCATACTCCAGCGCACCCATGCCGCGTGAACCCGTATAACAGAGGCGTTCCACGGCATTGAACGACTCCGGCATGCGTCCAGAACGGGCAAGCCAGGCATCAATCAAGGCATTACCAAACCGATCAGGCAGTGAATCCGCCAAAAGCCCCGGAAGACCATGGAAGGTTTCTGACTGCAGCGACGGAAAGGAGTAGAGACTGCGGGATAGCGGCATCATCAGCGGGGCCACCTCAATACCGCTCCTGGTGAACGCCGCATCATATTCAAAGGTCGCGCTCGCAGCATCGTCATCCAGCGACACCGCACCGATCGTGCGTCCCCAAAGGTTTACCATTGCCGTCGTGCTCATGCTTCATCACCCCACTTCCATGGAACGTCATCTGCTGGTTTCCTCGTGCCTCCGGCGCGCTTCCGCATCTTGCCTTTCAGCTTGAGCATATCCATCGGACGAGGTCCAGCCTCGGGCACCAATGTTTCCAACCGATCCAATAACTCCAATACCCGCAGAATCCTGATCATTGTCGACATTTGCGTCGTCGTCCCGGCCTCGACACGCTCCACGGTCCGCTTCGATACGCCCGCCTGCTCAGCAAGCATCTCTTGAGTAAGCTGAAGTTCCAGCCGACGCTGCACCAAGCGTCCAGCCAGCTCTGCCAGAATCGCTTCATCCGTCAATAGTCCGTCAATCTTCATCAAGAATTTTTTTATCTACAGACTCTATGTCGTAATAAGTGGCGATATAATTGATTAATATAACTATTTTTCGCACTCTATGGCGAATTAATGAATCTATAGTTCTTGCTGGATGAAACAGTTGAAAGATAGTACTGAGAGGGTAAAGAATTTTCGGGGGAATTTTATAAACACAGAAGCCCGCTGATGCGGGCTTCTGTGTGGTGCGGAGAGGGAGGGATTCGAACCCTCGATAGCCCTATAAGAACTATGACGGTTTAGCAAACCGTTGCCTTCAGCCGCTCGGCCACCTCTCCAAATTTTATGCTCATGGTGCGGAGGATGAGGGACTCGAACCCCCATGGGTGTTAACCCGGCAGTTTTCAAGACTGCTGCCTTACCAATTAGACTAATCCTCCTCGATGTTGTAAAGAACAGGTTCCAAAGATAGTGAATCCTTCTTGAAATGCAAAATTTTTATGCGAGGGGAAGCAACTCCTTTATCATTTCGAGTAGCTCGCTTTTCTTGATGGGTTTGGCGATAAATCTGTCGCACCCTGCATTCCTAGCTTTGACCCTCTCCTCTGCGGAGGTAAATGCTGTTTGAGCAATAACCGGCAGGTTGGGGCGGAGCTGTTTGATCTGCCTCGTTGCTTCTACACCGTTCAATAGCGGCATTTTTATGTCCATAAGGACGAGATTGATCTCCGAGTGATGATGAACAATCTCTACCGCTTCATGGCCGTTTGCGGCACAAAGGATGGTGAAGTTTCCCCCTTTCAGGCTGTTTTTCAGGAAAAGTGTGCTCAGTTCGTCATCTTCGGCGATAAGAACACAGTGTGAAGGACTAAGAACTGGGTTATAGGGTAGGGTGAATAAAAAGGTACTCCCCTCTCCTTCCACTGATTCAACCCGGATGGTGCCACCAAGCATTTCAATGAATGCTTTGGTGATACTTAAGCCGAGTCCGGCACCTTCGTAGCCTCTTGTCAAAGTATTGTCTACCTGCTGGAAGCGATCAAAAATTTTTGTTTGCATCGCAAAGGGAATCCCCATGCCTGAATCGATGCAATAAAACTCAAGGATGCCCATTTTGCGGGTATATCCGAAATCAATTCCTCCATGATGAGTAAATTTCAGGGCATTCTTGACAAGATTTGTCAGGATTTGGTGCAGCTTTCCGCTATCGGTGTTCATGATGCTTTCGTTGTCGGAAAGCGCTGTGGTACAAGTCAAACGCAACCCTTTTGCGGCAGCTTCAGGCTTGAAAAAGGCATGAATCTGGTGCATGAGTTCATTGAGCGGCGTTTCGGTTATCTGTACTTTGGTCTCTTCGGCATCAATACGTGAAATATCGATAAGATCATTAATGAGATCGAGCATACGTTTTCCGCTTTTTTGAATGAGGTCGATATACTGGTTCATCTCCTCACCTGAGAGATCAGAATTTTTCAGCAGTTCTGAAAAACCCAGAATACCATTCATCGGCGTGCGTATTTCATGACTGATATTTGCCAGAAACGCTGATTTCACTCGATCGCTCTCCTCTGCTTTTTCTTTTGACGCAATCAGTTGATCCAGCATTTTTTTCTGTTCGGTGATATTTTTGCTGGTTCCGATAATTCTGTAAATATGGCCACTCTCATTTCGAACAGGGTTAAGGGTCGTTTCCCAATAGGTCTGTTGGCCCAGGAATGGGAAAGACTCTTCGTACTGTATTGTCTTGCCCTCCTGAATACAGCGTTCATAATTATGAATAATCGCCAAGGCAACATCGTGATCAAAAAACTCGTCGGGCGTTTTTCCGATTATCTCCTCATTTTTGAAACAAGTAAGTTTTTCGTGGTTGGGATTAATGCCCTTAAATCGGAAGCCTCCCTCGGGGCAAACATCAACAACAAAAATGGAGTGATTGACCTCTTCGTAGATAGTTGCAAGAAATTGCTCACTTTCCTGTAGCTTCTCCTCGTATTGCTTCCGAAGACTTTCCTTATGGTTACGCTCAGTAATATCATGGATGATGCCGATCATGCCGGAAGACTTATTATCCTGATAATATTGAAAGTGAAGTTCGCCATCAAAGAGAGTGGTGCTTTTTCTGTAAAACTTGAGTTCGACTATCCGTGTATGAAACTGCTGTAAGAAGGTTTCCTGAAAAAGAGATTGGGCTGTGGAAATATCCTCTTCCACCAGATATTCGGTAACAGAGTGACCCGTCATCTCTTGGGGGAGATAGCCAAAAAGGTGTTCAGCGGCTGGTGATACATAGGTTAATGATCCGTTGGAGTCGGTCACAAAAACCATCTCAGCCATTTGCTCGGTAATGGAATGGAATTTTCTTTCACTTGACTGCATTGCCTGTTCGGCATGCTTGCGTTCGGTGATGTCGTAAATAATATCGTAAATAAGCTCTTTGTTTCGTACTTCGATTTTCTGGGCAAATATTTCAACATTGCGAACAGAACCATCGGCACGGCGGTGAAAAAAGAAAAGGTGTTTCTGGCTTAGCGATTCCCGTTTCCATTTATTCAATTCATGCCTGATTTCTTCAGGAGAAAGGATATTGATCTGGTTAATATTCATCTGCTTCAATACCTCAATCGGCCACCCGTAAAAATCGGCTGCAGACTGATTGGCATCAACAATAGTACCGGTTGCAGGATCAAGAATAATCATGATGGCTATGTTCTCCACAAACAACATCCTGAACCGCTCTTCACTCTCCCTCAGTGCATCATCTTTTTTTTGTTGTTCTGTGATATCAATAACGACACCGGCATACCTGACTATCGTGCCGGAGGAGTCTTTAAATGGACTGCCTTTGGACATGAGCCAGCGTTGTTTTCCGTCAGTATCGAGAATTCTCCATCGGCAACTATATTCTCCACCGGTGCTCAAGGCCTCCTGAACAGCCAATTCGACCATTTCCCTGTCCTCCGGGATAATGGTATTGAGCCAGGTTTCATGGGTTGGCGTAATACTCTTGAAATCAAGACCATAGAGTTGCCACATGTTATCTGACCAGGTGATGGTATCGGTGCTTATATCATATTCCCAAAGACCAGCATCTGTTGCAGACATAATAAGATGCATTCGTTCGTTGCTGGCATGCAGCTCTTTATCGACCTGTTCGTGAGCCTTACGAGATCGGAGCATGGTAATACCAAACGCAAGGTTGTCAGCAAGTGCAGTGAGGAGCTGGATCTCTTCTGTATCAAAAGCGTTCAGATAGGGCAAATAAATTGTTATGGCTCCAAACACTGTGGTTCCCGCTTTCAAGGGTAAACTCAGCGAAGAAGCATAGCCGCGCAATAGAGCTTCTTTCCGCCATGGTTCGAATTGAGGATCAGAGAGCATATTGCAAATGATAGCTGGTTGTCCGGTGCGGATTGCAGTTCCAGTCGGGCCACGACCACGCTCAACATCTGCCCATGTGATATGCAGGGTATCCAGATATCCCTCTTCGAAGCCAGCTTGGGCAACGGGGCGAACCGTTTTTTCTTTATCTTGTTCTGCATAACCGACCCATGCCATCCGAGAACCGCCCTCGTCCACAACGATCCGGCAAATAGCATTGAGTAATTCCAGTTCATCATTGGCATGAATCAGCGCATGATTGCAATTGTTGATAGCCTGAAGTACCCGAAAACCATCCATGCTGCCCGTTCGATGAATAATACCGGGCTGCTCTCCCATACAAGGGCGTAACTCTGATGGAGTGTCGGAATTATTGTTTTGCTGCATATTTGACATAGAGGCATTTGCTTGTTCTGATCGGAAAATAACATACAAATTGATATGAATATACCAGATTCTACACGAAACAAAGCGATGTGTGCTGTAGATAAGGAGTGTAACATAGTCAGATATGAGCCAAGGAAGCAGCTGTCCCACGCCAAACAAATAAGGAAGATTATCGTTAATGATTGTGGCCCCTTCCCCAATAACTGGAACACTCTAACATTGAGTTTTCCGGGAAGGGGTCAAAGGGGTCAGTCAACCCACGATTACATCCTTCGGCACTTATTGCTGGCTTATTTTGTTATTGATTGAATGATTGAAAAAACGTACGAATCACTATGCAACCCACATAAAATAAAATGAACAAATTGAGAAATAAAACCTGCATCCCCTGTTCAGAAGGGGTGGCTTCTATGGCTCCAGGCGATATCAAAGAATTATTAGAAAAGATACCGGAATGGGAAGTTGCAACAGATGGTGGTATAAGCCGATTACAGCGCACTTTTTCTTTCAAGGATTTCAAGAGTGCGATCGCTTTTACAAATAAGGTAGGTGAACTGGCTGAAGTCGAACAGCATCACCCAAAACTGGTTACTGAATGGGGGAAAGTAACGGTAGTCTGGTGGACACACTCTGTAAAAGGGCTGCATAAGAACGATTTCTTCATGGCAGCCAAAACCAGCGAATTGCATGCAGATGAACAGCTAAGGGACTTGGTGTATACCGTAATACCGTTTATCTTGTCTTCAAAAAGCAACCCATCATCCAGAGAACTTGCACATGAAGACATCTACACTGAATCGCAACAACATAGCACCTGAAGTCGCAGAACTGATTGTTCGTCTG
>CAIPYV010000045.1 GCA_903869365.1 uncultured Chlorobiaceae bacterium | reverse complement strand
GGGCGTATCCTGCAATGAGCCTGCATGATGCGAGAGAGAGGCGGCAGGATGCAAGAGCTATGCTCTGCGATTGGTTGAGGCGCGCCAAGCTTTTGAAACGGCACACCGTATCAAGACTATTATCGGGCAGGTATTTACGTTTGCTATCGTAAGCAGTATTCCTGATGTGGTGAATAATCCGGCTGCGGGGTTAGGCAAGGCGCTTAAACAGCCTATCAAAAAGAATATGGCGGCTATTTTGGAGCCTGATAAGTTGGGGATGCTTTTGCTTGATATTGATGGCTATGCCGGTTCTTTTGTAGTGATCTGCGCATTGAAGCTTGCTCCGATGCTTTTTGTTCGTCCAGGTGAGTTGCGCCATGCGATGTGGCGGGATGTTGACCTTGAGAAAGCTGTTTGGCAATTACCCATTGAGGCAACAAAATTAACGCTGAAGGAGAAGGCAAGCCGTAAGGGTCAGACGCAGACTATTCCTTTATCAAGACAGGCGGTTATGGTGCTGAGGGAGCTTTATCCCTTTACGTCCGGCAGTGAATACGTGTTTCCCGGCAGATCAGCTTCAAGGGTGATGAGCGAGAATACGATCAATCAGGCGTTGAGGACATTGGGCTATAATCAGGAGACGATAACAGGGCACGGCTTCAGGGCTACGGCACGTACCATGTTACATGAGAGGCTTGGTTTTTCACCGGATGCCATAGAGGCACAGTTAGGGCATACAGTACCTGACAGGTTGGGAAGCGCTTATAACAGAGCAAAGCACTTAGAGGAAAGAACCAGAATGATGCAGGCGTGGAGTGATTTTTTTGACAGCCTGAAGGCAGAGGTAAAGGGTGCTCTGCAAAACCGATTAACCGGCGGATAAAACCAGCGGATACATCGGTAATCATTTATTTCGCTCCCGATGAAAAACTCTCAAACAACGTTCACTATGTTCACGGTTCAGGGAATTGTAAAGATTTTTGCCTGATACAGAACAACGCACCTCATTCTATCATGAAAGCTCATGTGTTTTCCACATGGGCTTTTTTTATTCCACCGATCGGAAATGTTCCTCACAGTTGAAAAAATAATTTTATTGAAACTTTCTGTAAATGCCAATGCCGCGAATGGTTTATGTGGTATTTACGGGATTTTATCCTGTAAAATATTTTTATTTAAGCGATTATAGTTGCTGTTATTTTTATTATAAATAATAATTGCTCTTGCTTCGTACAAAAAAAATAAAATAATTAATGATAAGAAATGAGAGGGAATGAATGTTTTTGATAAATGTGAGAGCCGTTTTAGGGAGAAAAAAATAAATAAAGAGAAATAACGAATAACACAGCGAAAGATATATTCTTTTTGAGATTGGCTATCGGTTTTTACGCTGTTTTGCACTATCAATTTTTTACTATACTATATGTGAAGGCAATATATTTTATGAAACAATAAGGGGAGGTATCGTACATGGAAGAGATTAAAAAGCTCTATAGACTGCCTGAGGTTATCGGTGATAGACGGAAAGGGATAGTCGGTTTGTTGCCTATTTCGAAGGCGGCGTTTTATCGTGGAATAGCAGAGGGTTTATATCCAAAGCCGGTCAAACTTTCTGAAAGAACGGTCGCATGGCGTGAGGAAGATATTCGCAGGCTGATTGAAAAGCTATCCAATTCGGCAGTCGGATAGATCGGTAAACAAAGAGTGTCGCGTAATGAATTGCAATTGCAACCAAAAAAAGAAACCTTCAGGCGGGCTGATAGTCCGTTTGGAGCGGAGGGCGAAGGCATGAGTACTCTTCGGGAAGAGGTTTTGGCATAGGAACGACACCCGCTCACCCGCCCCCATTACTTTCCCATTCCCCAAAGAATACACTATATTGCAGGCGCTTCATCCTCATTCCGGTTAACCCATTCAATCTCTTGCTTCAGGGGCATTACCATCAAACCTCAACGAAAAGCATTGTTTTCGATAATGGGGGATATCTGAGGCTTGCTGCCGGAGCTGCATACCAGAAAGGGCAATGGTCAAAGGCTGCCATGTACGCCACGTTTGACAGCGGCAGGGTAACCATCTTTCCAATCCGCTATGAGGACAAACCCGGAGAGAAATGGTCGCTCGATACCAGTCTTTTTGAGTCGCCAACTTATACGAAATCGTATTCGATTCCGGGGAGAGATGCTTCTCAGCAAGTCAGCTCGTCACCTTCAAGCGCTTGTGATAACGGTATGGTTACTGTTTCAGGGCGACCAGAGATAATTAGCTACGAGCGCTATCGTGAAGGATTGAGGAACCAGTTCGGAATAGTTGCATCACGTGGGCTCGACAATTATCAGGATATCGAGTTTCCACTTGAGGATGTGTTTATCGATCTTCACATCAGCGAGCTGTACGGCAAAGTGGATGCTTATGATAAAGGGCATACCGTCGAAACGAAAAAAATATCACAGGATGCACTCCTTCAGGAAATATTTCATGGGAATGCCCGTACCAATGTTCTGCTTCTGATCGGTGATCCGGGTTCTGGCAAGACCACGTTACTGCAGCATTATGCAATGCTCTGCCTTGAAGGTGATCATGGGCGACTTTTTCCCGAAGCTGCCAGCTTCGTGGCGGGGGCTGGGGCAGCTATGCCGGGAGCTGTCGGTCGGCTGCTCGTGGCGACGACGCCCCCGGCAACCGGCTCAACGGTGTTGGCTTCCGCCTGGTTTTCGTCCCGTAGCTCAAAAGCAAAGTCGGATGACTGCCTCTGAACAGATTGATGACCCCGCCCCTGTAACCTTCAGGGCAAAAAGCGCCACCACCCATGCCCGGCATTGGTAGGACGAGCTGGAAAGCCGTTTCGAACATGACGGGCATTTTTTTTCTTGATAAAAAAACCTTAGTTCTTCATAACTTGTCAAGAGGTCGTTCGGCTGTATTGCAAATACGGTCATCATGGGTGTATTGTACAATCGCAAAGATAATTTTAAGGATAAAAATATGACGGCAGTCGCAGAACGTATTTTCAAAGATGCACTTGATTTGCTTCCTATAGAGAGGGCTGAGCTTATCGAAAAACTTTTTCAGAGTTTTGATTGTGCCGCACGCAATGCCGTCGATACTGCATGGGCAGAAGAGGTCGAATCTCGATTTGACGCTTATGACCGTGGTGAAATCAAGTCATCATCAGCAGAAGATGTCTTTGCAAGGATCAATCAGAGATGAATATTCTCATTCTCTCCTTTGCGGAAGAGGAATTTGCTGAGGCGGTGGATTATTACAACCAACAATGCCCCGGACTTGGTTATGAATTTGCTGCCGAAGTCAAACGTGCTTTTGATCGGGTCAAGGTTTTCCCTGAATCATGGCCATTGTTTTCGAGGCAAACTCGTCGATGTTTGCTCAATCGCTTTCCTTATGGCGTGCTTTACAGAGTAGACAGTGATGCTGTTCGTGTCGGTGCCATCATGCATCTCAATCGTAATCCAAAGAATTGGCATCTGAGAACTGGTCAGTTTTAACAAAGTACATCCCTCCCCGTTT
>CAIPYV010000044.1 GCA_903869365.1 uncultured Chlorobiaceae bacterium | reverse complement strand
GTGATTTTGTACTTCTTCATGTTCAATCTTTTTTGTTGTTGACTATGAAGAGTAACTTACAATTATTAAACGACGTTAGACAATTGACTATACACTAGTTTACCTGAAATTTGTAAACTGGTCAACGAGCGTGGAGCTCTGCCAACACCATCCGAATTTGTTACTAAACTCCTTGCAGGGCAGAATCCCATTCCGGACGGTCAGTCTGATGAGGCTGTAACAGATGACAGATATATGACCGCACTTTTTTATAACATAATCACCCACAGCCAGAGAGATGCTTTGGTCGAGAAACTCAACATTCTGGCCACACCTCTTAAAGTATCTTTTGAGCAACGACTGCGCGCTAATGCGGAAACGTATCAAAGTACCTTGGTTAAGTTGGTTGTTTGGGTTTTGCTCACGATTTGCTCAGTTGCGGGACTCCCGAGGCTCCTATTCGCTGATAATATCCTCTTTATCCCCTTGTTATTTGGTATGATTATCACTTTAATTAGCTCCATTGTTTCCCTCGTCAGGCTAAACCGATCAAAATGGTGTTGCACCATCATGAAGGGTTAGTTGCAGAGTACCTGTTTGAGTATGGCATCCTGTCGGATTTGGGGTCGCTGCAGAAAAGGGAAAAATCATTTTCTGTAGTTGTCGCCATCCTGAGGGATCAATTATTGATGTTAGCTGATTCTTTTCGTTTTGAAGCGATATAAACAAAAAACGTCCTTCTTCCTACACCAGCAATTTTACAAACTTCTGCTGCTGTCTTATCTGAATTTTCATATAGGACCCTGGCATTAATTTACAGATTAACCACTTCCCGATCAACGAGGAAGCCCCCTGAAAAAATTGTGCACATTTTCAAAGAGCATCCAGATTTTACCTCGCTGAATTCCTCATTCTCTGCCCTTGCCTGAAAAGGCACTCCATTATATAGCACGGACAGCGAAACGATTGTTCGGTACTTGAAGAACCGTTCTCCATTCAATTGGACGTGCCAATTTTATAAGGACGGTTTCTATTGGCTTTTTTTGTCATTATGCGGGAAAATAGATAAGATTTGAATGGGACACTTTGGTGACGTACTTTGGGGACGTACATGACTAAGTGTATTTAATTCTTGAAAATAGTACATTGAAGGGTAAACTGTTGCTATATGACCGTCATCTATTCTCGGTACGCAGGTTTCTCGTGAACCGCTTGAAGTTCTTACAGAGGAAATACTCAGGCTCATATCGATACACAACCGGGTCAGGAGCAAAGTGACTATGCCTCCGCAACGAGCACTCAGGTTCCTGTGCAGGTAACCCGCAATATAGGTCGTCGAATCAGGCGGAAGGTAATACTCGGTAAACGTACTATTAGGTATGAAAACAATTACAGCGCGCGAGCGTGACAATAGAACGAAAACGCATGAAAGAGGTTCATCATGGATAAAATGACCTACAAACCGGTTTGTCGAGATCATGAAGAGTTTCTTCGTGAATCGAAAAAGGACGAGGTGTTCCGGAATGAATATGAAGCTTTTGCTCCTGCCTATGCCCTTATCAGGGAACTGCTTCTTGCATGTCAGCACTCGGGGTTGACTCAGGAGTAGATTGTCCAAAAAATCGGCACTACAAAGAGCGCGGTATCCCAGTTGGAGTCAGGCGGAAAACATATACCCTCCATAACCACCCTCAGGAAATATGCGGAGGCTGTTGGTTGCGAGCTTGAGATAAAACTTGTTCCACAAAAAACAGGATTAGAGCACCGTTTGATCCATGAATAATCATTTCGACGAACGTTTTGAGTCTATAAGGGCACTCGCTGGAGAGATGCAAAGGCTTGCGGAGCTTGCCCTGCAGCAATACACCCTGGTTGTTGACAGTATTATTAGCAGTAACAGCAAGGATGTTCATTACATCGAGCATACCCTCGACCGCCTGCTCGATTTTTGTTTCTTCGAACCGATGGTCCAGCTTTTTCGGAGACTTTGCCGATATTATTACGATATCGATCCGAACGCAACGGCGAGCTACGTTTACACCTATCGGGATATGTGGGATTCTGAAGAGCCGAAAGAGTCTCCACCACGGTAACTTCAAGCAGTTGTTGCGAATTTTGCAACAAGTTCCGAAATGTCGGTAAAGCTTGAAGTCAGTATCCAACAAGTGTGACAAGAGATGGTATTCATTCTATTCAGTTACGGTTCTGCACGAAGTATCCCTGCAACTTTTACTGTCTTCAATCAAGCCAATTACATGAGGCAGGATCGAGAGTTCAGAAGGCAGTCGATTACATAAGGAGGTCGCCGGTTCGGAGTGTCGTCTGATTATAACTGTTTATAGAGTAAAATTGTTATAACCAGTTATAAGTTGGTATAAACGAGCCAGTATTCACACTTATCATGGATTTCAAGGAGGGTGGCTAATCTTATAAAAGGGGCGATAACTGCTACATTCTCCAAATGCTAAATCACTGAACGTTAAGAGTTTTGAGCGGATCGAAACCATTGCCGTATTCGTGAGGATATCCTTTGGGGTTGCAGATCACCCTGGTCTCGCCGATTGAATACTCCATGGCGGTATGGCAGTGACCACAGATCCAGTAGTCTATTTTATTGGAGAGCACCTCTTTTTCAAGGTCTGACACATATGCCGCATTCAGGAGGTCGTTTCGGTAACCAGGGGCGATTCCTTGCATTGAGGGGTGATGATGGGTTACCACAATCACGGTGTATCCGAGTTCCGTATAGTGATCGACATCTTCAAAAAGCCTTTTTTTCTGCTTGTGATGAAGAGCGAGAAGGTACTCCGGCCGTAACCGGTGATAATCGGCTCCGACTTTTATCAGCCGATAGTCATTGAGGCCCTGACTGACATCGAACATGGCGATGGGGTTGCCGCCAAAAAAGTCTGTCCAGAGAGTTGTCCCGATGATGGCGATTTTTTCCTCCTCCAGAATGAGCGGACCGGTATGTACGTTGTGAAATCCATGCTCGGCGATGGCGTTCTGCCAGGAGTGCTTCTCGATGTTGCCGTGATACCATTCATGATTGCCCTCAATGACGAAAACGTTTCTGAACTGCTTTGAGCACTGCGAAAGAAAACCGAACCATGTCTGTTTTCTGCTCAGCAGCCCGATATCTCCAGCAAGGATGAGCACGGACTCATTGTCTTCGGCAAGTTCCGGAACCTGCCAGTTCTCGCTGCTCTCTTCCCGACAGAACTCGTTATGGATGTCGGACATGACTCTGAAAAGCATCAGTGCTTAAAGTTGAGGTTTATGATACTGTGACGGGAGACCTTGGCTCCACTTGTAACGATACGGTTTCGCAATAACAATACAATGTCGTTAAGCCAGTTCAGGCAATTTGCAGTGAACAGCTCAAACGTCGCTGAAAGCTTGAGAAAGGAGAGATAAAATTTCTCTCAGTCTTTTTCGATACTTCACTGATCTATTGCTGTTTAGGATAAATATACCTATACTTATGCATAATGTGTGGTATTTCTATCCGTATGAAAAATGTCACAACAAAGTACAGGTGCAGATAAGGCCAAAGCTCTTATTCTTGCCAGGGGAGGCCTCATCCGTACCCGGGAAGCGATCAGTCTTGGTATTCATCCCCGGACGCTTTACAGTCTTCGTGACAGCGGTGAGCTTGAAGAGCTTTCTCGAGGGATTTACCAACTCAAAGGGTGGAAGCAGCTCGAATATCCTGATCTTATCACCGTTGCACTGAGGGTTCCGAATGGTGTACTTTGCCTGGTTTCGGCACTCTCCTTTCACGAGATGACCACCCAGGTTCCACACAGCGTATCTCTTGCGCTTGAAAAAGGTGCCGAACAACCAAGAATCGAGTATCCTCCGGTTACGGTTTTCCGGTTTTCACCCTCTTGTTTCAAGATCGGTATTGAAACGCATCAGCTCGATGGTGTTTCGGTGAAGATCTACAGTCCGGAAAAGACGCTTGTAGACTGCTTCAAATTTCGTAACAGGATCGGGATGGATATCGTGCTCGAAGCACTCAAACTGTATCGGCAGAGAATGCATAAGAATCTGCATGCGCTCATGCAGTATGCAGAGGTGTGCCGTGTTGCCTCAGTCATGAAACCATATCTGGAGGCAACGCTGTGAGTGCAAAAGCGATCAAAAATATTGGAGCCTCGGTCAGGCAAAGACTGTTGAACAAGGCGCGACAGGAAAACAGGCCTTTTCAGGAGCTGTTGCAATACTATGCCATGGAGCGCTTTCTCTATCGTCTGTCGGTTTCTTCATTCGCAGATTGTTTCGTTCTCAAGGGGGCATTGTTGCTAAGGGTCTGGCATGCTCCCTTGGCAAGACCGACAATGGATATCGATATGCTCGGCAGAACAGGAAACGCCCCGGAGAGTATCACGACCATTATCCGTCAGGTTTTAGTCGTTGAAAAACAAGGAGACGGGATCGTTTTCGATCCGGAATCAATCACCGTTGAGCCGATAACGGAAGATGCGGACTATGAAGGATTGCGCATACGATTTCGCGGTGATCTCGATGCCGTCCGACTGACTATCCAGCTTGATATTGGATTTGGAGACAAGGTCTACCCTGATCCAGTACAGGAATCGTTACCATCATTGCTGAATTTCCCTCAGGCTGAGCTTTACTGTTACAGCAGGGAAAGCATGATTGCCGAAAAGTTTGAGGTGATGGCCAAGCTTGGGATTCTCAACAGCAGGATGAAAGATTTCTATGATATCTGGATGCTCTCACGCCATTATGACTTCGAAGGTGCCAGTCTCGCAGAAGCCATCAGGCAGACGTTTGCGCAACGGGGAACAACGCTCATGCAGATGAAAGAAATCTTTTCCGGAGAGTTCATTGAGGAGAAGCAGGTGCAATGGAATGCCTTCAGAAAACGTATTGGTCTTGAATACCTGCCGGTCTCATTTGCTGATGTGGTGCAGCAGGTGCTGGTATTTCTATCTCCAGCTGTGGAAGCGCTCAGTGCAAAGCGATTTTTTCAGGACAATTGGACTGCTCCGGATTCATGGAGGAGTAGTCATGAAAAACCAGAGGTGGGAGCTTAATCGTTGTTTTTATTTCTTGATAAATAGTGATAAAATTTTTGTTACGCGTATGTTACGCGAAAATTTTTACAGGCCAGTAACTCTTTTTATATCAATGGCATATAGCCTCAATGTGATATTTACACTGTAGAGGTCAGAAGTTCGAATCTTCTATCGTCCACATCCCGCATAAAACCCTGTAAGCAAATAACTTACAGGGTTTTCCTTTTTTGTCTCAAATACAGCCAAAATACACTGAATCTGTCGAAATTAACGCAGTTTATACCGGTTTTGCGACGTATATGCGACGCGTGAATTAGCAGCTGTTTTGAAATACGCGGTTAATGCGTTGTTAGAAAAAATCTTATGCTGCCATGTTTACGAGAAGCGCTACCTTGACAGGAAATTTATTCAGGTTTGCTGTTTTTGTTACACCATTGTTAGACGTGATAACAGATTTTGTGTCCCATCGCATTCCGGGCTTTCAGAACTGATAAATTCAGGGCGGCTTGTTTTTTATTGTACCAGGAAAACCATATTTTGCATAGATAATCGACTAATATTCGATTATCTATGCAAAATAATGACATCATGCAACTCGAAAAGAAGCTCAGCACACTGGGTGGTGTGCCTTTGACGCACGGAGCACTCGTCTCCATGCTCAAAGAGTACAGGTCTCCGAACGATAAAATTGTCCGTTTGATCGATGAAGGGTGGCTTGTTCCGATCAAGAGGGGGCTTTATGTCGTTTCACCTGAACGGACAACGATTCCCATTTCCACACCGCTTCTGGCAAATCTCCTCTATGGGCCATCCTATGTTTCGATGGATTATGCGCTGTACCATTACGGAATTATTCCCGAGCGGGTTGTTGAGGTGACTTCAATGACCACCAGACGGGGGAAGGTGTATGATCTTCTGATAGGTCGGTTTTCCTATACGCATTCTCCTCTGGATTTTTATCCAGTCGGAATTGATCGTGTCGAGAATACCGATAAAACTGGTTTTTTGATGGCCTCTCCAGAGAAGGCCTTGTGTGACAAGCTTGTGTTTACCCGGAACCTGAATATCGCATCACAACGTGCATTGCGGGAACTGCTGTTCGATGACCTGCGTCTCGATGAAGAGAGTATCACCCGCTTTGACCCGAAGGTGATAGAGGCTTGTATCATGCTTGGAATGAAAGAAAGAATGCTGCGGGCATTGCTGGAGCTTGTCCACTCGATGAAAGGAGATGTGAAATGAGTGTGCTCGGCCAGATGCTTGAGAAATATGATACGACCACAGTCGAAGGGAGAGTCAACGGACTGAGGGAGGTGATGCAGGAGGTTGCACTTGCCGGTTTGTATCGTGGCGGATTTTTTGACCGGGCAGCTTTTTACGGGGGCACCTGTCTCAGGATATTTTATGGATTGCCAAGGTTTTCAGAGGATCTTGATTTTTCATTACTGACGTCTGACGCCGATTTTTCACTGGAGCCGTATTTCAGGGCAGTGAAGGATGAATTTCTCTCACTGGGTCTTGATGTTGAGATTTCGTCGAAAAAGAAAACAGTCCGGACAGGGATAGAGTCGGCGTTTTTGAAGAGTGATACGCGGCTGTTCAGTCTTGCCGTGCATGGTGAAAAAACGGTTAAAATCAAGTTTGAGGTTGATACGCTCCCGCCATTGGGATTTTCAACTGAAGAAAAACTCCTGCTTGAGCCATTCTCATTTTATGTCAAGTGTTTTGGTTTGCCTGATTTGTTTGCCGGAAAAATGCATGCATTGTTGTTCAGAAACTGGAAGAGCCGTGTAAAAGGGCGGGACTGGTACGATTTCGAATGGTATGTCAGGAAAGGGGTTCAGCTTAATTTATCCCATTTTGTCAGCCGAGCTCAACAGAGCGGTCATTTTGTGGAGTCTCAGCTCTCTGAACAGGATTTTCGCCAGCAGTTGAAAGAGAGAATCGACTCCCTCGATGTGACATTGGCCCAGAGCGATGTATCGCGGTTTGTGGGTAATGCGGATGGCTTGAAAATCTGGTCACCGCAATAGTTCCATCAGTTGGCGCAGCGGATAATCATGAGCAGAGGTTGATGGCAGATGCTTTATGAATGGCAATGATGACCTGTTGCAGAAGCCTTGCTGCTTCTGAAGTTCAAAATGTGTCCGTGAGAATTTTTGTATGTCTTTATTTTATCTATGGTCAGCTATTTTTTCGTCTCAAACAGTGCAATCTTCTTTTTTTCAGCTTTCCTGTACACACAATCCGGTGGATAGAAAGCGCATATCTCCTGATATCTGCCGAAAACCATCTTTTCGCCACAACCCTCTTCTCGGCACCTTCCTCAGGAAGAGGGCGGCGGAAGGCCGAAAAGTTCCTCAAAAAAAGCCGTTGTCGAGCACTCTGTCGCACTCTATCGTGAACTGGCCGAACTTCTTCCGCAGTCCCGACCGCCCCGCCCGCCCGGCACCAGAGATATTTTCTCTTTTTGGTCGGAACGGTATCAATCTGGGGAGCTACTGCAGCAGGATCTCTCAAGCCCGGACCCTTTCACACGGGCAAGAGCGCTCTTTTCAGCGGCGCAGCGAGGGCTGGTTCCCCGCAACAGGATGCAGGAGATCTCCCTGAACGCCTCCGACGACCGGAATGCTTTGGCCACGTCATACAAAACCGGAGATTAAAGGGCACTATGAATACGCCAACATATAACGAAATCCTTACCGAACTGCGAACACTTGCACTCCGTCCTTCCGGAGGTGTGCTTTCTCCGGTCATTGTCAACGAACAGGATGGCTCCCCGATGGTGCTTGTTCCCGCAGGCAGTTTCACCATGGGAGACGGCTTCGACAAAGAGAACCCGCAGCACACCCAGAGCGGCAACGTCATGGAGTGGTGTTCCGTCTGGCACGAGGAGACGGTTTCTGGGAACGCTTCCACC
>CAIPYV010000043.1 GCA_903869365.1 uncultured Chlorobiaceae bacterium | reverse complement strand
CGTCATACCGGCAATCTGGAAATAGCGACGATGATTTATGGTAACATTACTGAGGTCGAAGGAATGGCCAAGTTGACCTGACTGGGGAAGCTGATGATTGAGGAGTATATTCTGCATAATTCAATGAATAAGCAATTACTGAACGTCAAAAGAGATGTACTATAGAAAAAACTATGACACACCCAATGCGGTACAGTGAACACAACCATTGCCGCCTTGGTGATCTTGACAGAGAAGGTTCGATTGACCAGGATGAGCATACATAGGTGGAAGCTTGCAATTATCTAAAATGCGCTCTTCCGGTCTGCTCTTCAGTAAAACTATGAGCTCTGGATGCTTCCACTCTTTTTTTTTCAGTTCCATGTTGGACTCCTTTATCATCGAAGATTGAACGACATCGTTTTCTTATAAACCTTAACAACTGAGTTCTATTTAACTATCAACAATAGCATTGCAAATTTTATGCCATATATACGAAACATATATAATATATACATCGTATACAAGAAAATAAAACCGCTATATCACTTAATAATAGAGTGTTAGGAGTTTTCTATCGGCAATCGATGGCAGTCAGCACTGTTGCTTTACTTTCAGCGATGCTGTTTCAAAATAAAACACAACCAAAACGTTCTATAACTTGATAACAGGATATCGGGAGTTTTCTATCAGCAATCGATGGCAATGAGCACTGTTACCTTTATCCTCAGCAACAGTGTCTCAAAACAAAACACATCCTCTCTCAGGAACTGTAATTACGGGATGAACCGTATTGCTGTAATCATGCCGAATGCTGTGCATTGCCTAAAACAGGAGAGGACGGGGTTGCTTCCTGAATAGCGGCAGCTCTTGCGCGAGCAACCTGACAGAAGTACTCTATAGGCGTGTCCAGTTTACCGGTTTCAAGGTATGCGTGTGCAGGACACCAGAGGCAGAGATTGACGATCGGGCAGATGCAGCAGTTCTCGAGATACTCGGGCCGAGTGGATCGCATGTCACGCACTTGTGGCACAAACTCTTCCCATGCTTCACGGAGTGTTCCCCGACGCAGGTCGTAGATTGTCTCAGGAGCCCAGAGCGACGAGCAGAGCCGGAAGGTGCCGTCGTAACCAATGGTGAAGCTGCCGTTACCGAGCCCGCAATGAAAAAGATGGTCGCAGCCTCTATGGGCAACCGCATCATTAATGAGGGTATTGCACCTTTTTCGGAGTGAGGCAAACCGATCTTTGTCCGCCTTTTCGAGCGCGACAATCTCTTCCGGTGTGAGTCGTTCAGACTTGATAAGTTGGTTGCGCTCTTTATTGCCGTCAAAACGGAGATGGAGCTGGGGATCAAAACGGAAGTAGTCTTTGGTATGGGTACAACAGAATGCTGCTATTGCGGGAAGTTCGTGGAAGTTGGATCGGATAGCCATTGCCTTGAGGCGGACTTTGACTCCAGCATCAAGGAGGCGGTTGAGACCGTTTGTAAAGGCAATGAATGATCCGGGGCATCCGGTAACTCTCTCGTAGGTCTCCTCGGTAGCGCCGTAAACAGTTATTTCGATATCGCGGGGGGGGTATTTTTTAAAGAGGACAATGTGTTCGTCTCGAATCAAGGTCGCGTTGGTGAAAACAGAGACCAGCAGTCCTTTTCTTTTCAGGAGCATATAGATCTCCTCAAAGTCTTCACGCAGAAGTGGTTCGCCACCTGAAATGAGCACCCATAAGGCTCCGAGTGCAACAGCCTGATCAGCAATGGAGCTGATTTCCTGCAGCGTCAACTCTTTTGAGCGAGCTTCCCTGTCGGCGGCAGGGAGGTTGATGTAGCAGTGACGGCATGCATTGTTGCACCGCGCAGTTATTTCAAGGTCGAAGGAGAGGAGTGCGCCGCGTTCCTTCATTTTTGCCCAGAGGGTGAAGTCCTGCATTTCAAGTAAGGTGCAATGTGTCATAATTTTGAAGGGTTCAAACAATTCTCTTTGCGACAAAATGGTTTGATAAAACGCCAGACTCGCCATAAGAGCGGCTTCAGCCACTCTCGTTTTGAGAGCCAGGCTATTACATAACGCTCAATACCGAGACCAAGTCGAACTTGCCGGTCGTGATGCTCTATCCTGACAACTCGCCCGATGATACTTGAACGCGGTACTCGCCCGTCAGGTTCAGGGTTGTTGTCGCCCTTGATGAGGTAGCCTTTTTCAGAAACATGAACAATGCGATGTACGATCAGTTTTCTGCAACCGGGATTGATGAATGCAACAACATCCCCCGCCTGAAGTCGCGGGGGAAGCTGTGAAATGGTAATTATATCTCCATCCGAGATAAACGGAGTCATGCTGAAGCCTGGCGCTGCAAACCGAAACGGAATATTCTTTTCCAGCACAGCTTCCATCAATTCGGCAATGGCAAGGCCGGGCATGGTATGCGGCTCATGGTTTAATTTTACGTAGGTGTCGCTCATTGAGGAGCATTCTCCTTGTGGACGATCACCATTTTTCGGCGTACCAGTTCCGTTATCAAGCCGAGCAGGTCTTTTTCGATGACTTCGGGCGCTGCACTGAACTCTTCTGCAAGGTCGTCAGCAATGCTTTGCAAGGTTTTTTCGCCGTCAAGACGCGACCAGATTGCCCTGCCGGTCTCGTTCATGGTGTAGAGTTCATCGTCCATATCACCGATACCTGACGCAAGGGGCACAATGATCAATTCATCTTCAATAACACGAGCCACAACGTCTTCCGAGGTGACGCAAATTTGGTCAAGGGTAATATCCATGAAGGAATCTCATTTTTATAGCTTTCAAAAGTTGAACTTTTTGCAAAACACTCTTATGTGGATGTGTTGCCTTCAGAGCTGCTTGTATGGACAAAGCTTGCCACACGATCTTTCCAATCTTGGACTTCCCAGGCACGCTCCTCTTCGCCAAGAAGTCCAAGACAGCGTGCCTGAGCATGAGCTATTGTGCAGAGATACTCTACCGGCGTATCGAGGGTGCCGTGCTCCATCCAGGACTTTGCCGGACACTGCTCGCAGAGGCCTTTAAGGAAACACCGGGCACAGCGGTGAAGATAGTCGAAGTTCGTCGCCTTGATTTCACGCATAGCAGGAAATATTTTCTCAAGCGCTGTTTTCAGGGGCACTTCATGCAAGTCTACCACAGTTGCCTCATTACGCAGCGGGAGGCAGAGCTGTGCGTTACCGTAAGCGTCGATGCAGGTTCCATGACCGGCTCCACAATTGAAGAGCTTATCGCCCGGAGGAGCCATGAACTTGTCGCAGAACTGACCCATATCTTTGAGATAGTGTGGAGTTCGTGAAAACACGGCTACGGTCTCTTCGGGGGTTGCCCGAAGCTTTGCAATGCGTGCGTTCTTGAGGGGATCATCGCGACGGAAACGGAGATCAAAGTTCATGGAGTAGCCTGGCAGTTTATCCATCGAGGGAATGGTCGCTGCCCATACTTCAAAGGCGTCCTGCTCATCTTTGAGTATGTTGAGCTTTGGACTCTTCACAATAAAGGGAATCTTGTGCTGCAAAAGCAAATCGACACCACGATGGAACTCCGCGAATGCACCGTCATGACCTGCGACACGGTCATAAGACTCAGGGGTAATACCATAGACGGAAACTTCAACCACCCGGCCAGGGGGATATTTGGCAAGGAGAAGAGCAAGTTCAGCGGTGATCAGGCGAGCATTGGTAAAGAGAATAACCTGCATGCCAAGACGGCGTGCAAAAAGGTAGAGTTCCGCCAGATCGGAACGAAGAAGCGGTTCACCGCCTGTAAAACGGACGGTAAGGCACCCGAGAGCTGCAGCCTGCGTTACGATCCCTTTGACAAAATCCGTGCTCATCTCCCGGCTGAGAGCGTCGGCATCATGCTCCGGCTGGTTGATGCAGCAGTGCAGACAATTGTTGTTGCAACGCTCGGTAAGTTCGATGTCTATCTGGCTCAACAGCGGTTTTTTGCCTTGCCAGATCCTGAACTCATGCGGCTTGAACTTTTGTACGTAATTTGCGACTTCATCCATAATAGGAAATGGCTTAACTATAGGGATGCCTCGGTTTCTGCAGTTACGATTTTTTCTATTTCACCAATAATCTCTCCGCCCTTGTCGAAGTGCATGACATAACAGGGTACCTGCCGTGCCATTGGCTCTATCAGATCAAGGGTTTTCTCCCACCAGTCCTCGGCGAAAAAGGGGTGAATAAGGCAGGCAAGCAGCCTGCGCATAACCTCATTGCGATCGGTGAGATCCGTGATGCTGTTTTCCGTGGCCTGTTCAATAAAACAGATTGCCCGAAGAGGTGCATCAGCGGAAGAGACCTGCGGGACATCACCATGGTTCCAGGTACCATAAAGCTGCCAGCTTTCACCATGACGACGGACAATATTGCAGGCGTCACAGAGAATTTCGACCTCTCTATCTCCTTTGGCTCCGGCTTCAATCAGCAAGTTTGTGATCGTTGATTTGTCTATATCGGAATGTCCGACAAAAAGCACTCCTGCTCCATTGATCATGGCACCTGTCGATTGAAGGCAGCAGCCCTGACGATCGGCCAGCAACCTTACAATAAGGATCTGGTCGGAGGAAAACAGAGTCAGGGAGTGGAGGTCGCCTTTGCGCCAGCTCTCTTCGTGCAAATCATCATGATAGATGCGAACACTGGTATGGTCGGCTGTAAAGGTAGCAACGCGGTGCAGGGAAGGGTCGTCCGTCTGAGAAGATATCCCAAGATAGATAGAAGAGCCATTCTTACGGTAAATAGCCCATGGCGCCTTCCTGTAGACCTCCTTGCCGAGATTCTGGCCTTTGAGGTCGGGTATGCCGAAGTGGTGGCGGATGGTGACCGTGTCTTGCCCGGGAGCGTCAACATGAAAAGAGGAGAATTTCGAATTAAAGGTGGCGTCGTCAATCGGCAGATCGCTTTCGACACGAATAGTGATGTCGGCGATCTTGAAGTAACGGCGATGGTTCACCTGCCACTCATCCTTGAAGCGCTTGTTTTCGCGGGCAACTTCGCAGAGGTATTCAACGGGGGCTGAAAACCGGCCGTGCTCCAGCCAGCCGTAGACCGCGCACCAGCGGCAATCCTTGCTGAGTTCACATGAGCCGCAGTTCTCTTGATGTTCCTCCCTGCCGAACTCGCGGTCGGCAATCGAGGGGATAAATTTTTCCCATCCGTCACGGAGTGTGCCCTTGCGGAGATCGTAACGCATGGATGGGTCTTTGATTAAAGAGCAGAAGGTCATGCCCCCGTAGGGATCTATATGGAAGTCACGCCGCACTGCGATGCAGCTGGCAAAGAGTCGACTGTCGCCTTCGGTATGGCCACACTGATGGAAGATTGTCTCTTCGTAGGAGATATCTGGTTTATCGAGGTTCACCACATCCCGAGGGTCGAGACGCTGGCGGGATATTTCGGCATTGAGTGCTGCGTCCCGGCACGACGATAAGTACAGCCAGGGAGCACCAACTCGCCAATGGTCGCTGAGGGATTGAGCAAGCTCAATCATTTGATCCCACTCGTGCCAGTTGGCTTTCATTGGAATGAGCTGGACGATAAATCCGGCACCTGCTTCCTTGAGGTAACGGAATCCCTGCATGACATGCTCGAAACCGCCTGAATTTCGGGTGACCTTGTCGTAGGTCGCTGTGCTGGCACCATAGAGAGCAACCATTTTGGAACCCTTGCGTTTGAGCAACCGTGCAAGCTTAGGGGTAATGAGGGTGCCGTTGGTGTTGAGTGTATAGGAAAGTGCCTTTGCTGTAATATAATTGAATATCTCCGGAAAATCTGGCCGCAGCATCGGCTCCCCGCCGGATATTGACCAGCGATGTGTGCCCAAAGCGCGGGCTTCGTCAACGATCCCTTTGATCTCCTCGAACGAGAGCTCGCGGCTCTGTTCATGACCTGTGGAGTGCATTCTCAACCAGCAATGAAGACAGTTGTTGTTACAACGATACGTCAGGTCAATGGTAGCCTCGAGAGGAAGACGAAAATCAACAAGTGTTTTCGGCATGATCATACTGTTGGAGTAGTGGTTACACAAGTATAATTCGTTACAACAAATCAATCTCAGCAACCAATTCCATGGTAATAAATAATATTATTAAATCCAATTTCCTCAAACAGACTGACGTAGATCAATCCTGAAAAAACGATGCGATTATTGTATTGAAGGGCGTCATAAGCAGGGAGATGAGTTAATCGTAAAGCATTGAAATTCCTTCAGGAACAACTGCAATGGCGAGCTTACCCTGAATGTTATCATAAACCTCCCCATCAAGATGCATAACATCCGCTTTCGTTAATGTCAACTCCACGGACTTTGCTTTGCAGTAAAGAACTTTTGAGTCATTGATATGGGTTCCCTTAAGATATTTAAGCACATAGCGGAAAATTTCATGTTTCGATATCGCCTTGAGAATACACACATCAAGCAGCCCATCCGACAATTCAGCATGAGGCGCAATCTTGAATTTCCCCCCTTCGATTTTTCCATTGGAAACTGAAAAAGCAAAAATTTCCTCATGAAGCTCCAGAAAAGAGTCTTTCAGAGTAATTTTAATATTCATTTTTTCCGAGGTATACCCTGCAAGCACCTTGAGAAGCGCGTAAACGTAACGCAGCTCACCTTTTAACCAAGGCGCACCTTGAACGGCCTTAGCAACTCTTCCGGTAAAGCCGATACCCATAGAATTGATAAAATACCTGTGATCCGCACTGCCGAAGGAAACGCTCCCAAGATCAACTTTTTTACTCTGCGCATTGAACAAATGACTGATACCAGCGTTTGAGCCATGATGAGGATTCAGGGTTTTATTGAAATCATTTGCCGAACCAACAGGTAAAATTCCGACCGTTACCCCTTTTCCGGCTACCGCATTAATCACTTCATGAAGAGTTCCGTCGCCACCACATGATATCAGGCAGTTTTTTTCCTGAATTGTTGAACGAGCAATATCTTCTGCATGTCCGGCATGAGTCGTCGTCACCATTTCGGAGTTTTTCTCTCCTAAAAGGAGCGCGTTAAGCCAGGCAACCTTACTCGCCGCACGTCCCTTATCAGCCGCTGGATTAAAAATAAACAGATAACGAGAACTGTTCTTCATAAGTGAATACTGAAAAAATAGCAGAGATACTAAAAAATAATTGGAGCAAAAAGAGCGTGCAATGGCTTATGAGAAAGGAAAAGACAAGTACTTTTTTCGGCGTACTTGACTTATAAAAAAGTATTTTTAAACAGAAAAAACGAATTTCATTGGTATTTTGTAAAAAAAATCCATATTACAGCCGATAACACGTCGAAGAAGTGATGATTACGTTTATTCGGATAATGGGAAGCATGCGATGGGGAAAAGAAATGTGCTTTCCCACCGTATACATTACTTCGAACATTGAATAACCCATAGGATAGTACAATGAAAACAGAAGCAATACAGAACCAAAAATCTCCTCTTGATTTTGAAAAAGAGATCGCCTCTCTAAAAACAAGAGTGGCAACCCAGGATATGGAACTGACAAGAGTGTCGACTGCAATCGCTGAAAAAACAAATGCGTTGAGAAATCTTCTCGACCAGATACACGCACTGGACATTGATGCCGGCGTAAAAAGGCTTATGACCGATTCATGCCTGAGCCTTATTGAAACCGAAACAATCGAAAAAAGGCTAAACATTGAACTGACTGAAACGGATTCCTTCTTTCTGTCAAAACTACAGAAAAAGCATCCTAACCTGAACCAGCGTGAACTTAGAATCAGCCTCTTAGTCAAGTTGAACTATGACACTATTGAGATTGCCCGTTCTGTAGGTATATCGACCAGAGGAATGGAAAGCATTCGCTACCGGATGCATAAGAAGCTTGGCCTTGGAAAACACCAGTCAATCAAAACCTACCTTTCTGATCTTTCGGTTTCTTTTTAAGCGACAGTCCGTCTTCCAATCTAAAAAAGCCTCTTCTTCGTTTGATGCAGGAGGCTTTTTTTTATTCTAAACTTTTACTAATTTTTCCGCATGGTGGAAAATTCACTGAAGATTGCTTGCCTTGATTGTATATTAAAGGAGAAATTTCGCCCGCCACTTTAGTGATACTCTTCTTGTCTCAGGATACCAGAAACATTTTTTGTGTGTCTTCACGAGCTTTACTGTTCGACTTCCAGAGGCAAAACAAGGTTTATGATAGTTATTTAAAAAATTGATCTTCTGGGAATATACGCTATGACGAACAATACAGTAGGAGTTGGATTCAGCTCTCTTCCAAATTCATTTGCTGCAGGCATAGAGGCTGCCAAACGCGCTATTGGAAAGCTTGACGGAGTACCCAAGGTCGTTATTGTGTTCGGTGCGATGCAGTTTAATCATCGCGAACTGATTGCAGGAATTTCTTCCGTTGTCGGAGAACTGCCTATGGTTGGCGGAACAACTGCCGGAGAAATTTCAACCGCAGGTTTTTCTACAGGATCAGTGGTTGTCATGGCCCTCAGTAACGAAGATCTTGAGTTTGTGACTGGTATCGGACATGACATGAGTCGTGATGAAGCGGCATGCAGTGTGGAAATGGCGAATGATATTCTAAAAAAAGTCACCTTTGATCCTCATGCTTCTCTTCTGGTTTTTCCAAACGGAATGGGTGGTGATGGACTAAAGGTTCTTGAGGGTCTGCAGTCGGTTTTAGGTAAAGATTTTGAGATTACCGGCGGCTACCTTGGCGATGACGAACGGTTCGAAAATACATTTCAGTATTATAACGGGATGGTCTATAAAGACGCTATTGTTGGTCTTATGGTGATGACAAAGAAGGGGTTCAGGACTGGTATCGGTGTAAGGAGCGGTTTTACCTCTATTGGAAACAGTTTTACCTGTACTGCTTCAGAGGGAAATGTGGTGAAAGAATTTGAACACACCAATGCTCTTGAAATGTATAAAGATTTTCTGGGGGAAGAAAGAGCATTAAGGCTTCCGGCGGTGTGTCTGGAATATCCGTTTGGTATCATTGACCGTAATCCTTCTGACAATAGTGAAAACATGTTTCAATTACGGTGCGGTTTATCCGTCGATCATGAACAGGGAACAATTTCGCTTGCTGCATCCATTCCTGAAGGCAGTGAAGTAACACTGACTATTGCCTCAAGAGGAGATATCATCAACGGAGCGAGGGAAGCTGCAGTTCAGGCGAAAAAAGCTCTCATAGGGGCAACCCCCCAGGCAATAATCATGTTCAGTTGTGTTGGAAGAAAACTTGTTCTTGGACGTCGAATACAGGAGGAGGTTGACGCAGTCCGTGAGTGTATCGGTCTGGATGTCCCTCTGATAGGATTTTATACCTACGGAGAAATCGGTCCTATTGATAAAACCGTAAAAGAACTTTCATCGGTAAAATTTCATAATGAAACCGTTGTTCTCTGGGTGCTTGGAAAAGAAGAATAAGTGATGATAAATACCGAGATCAATAATCTTCAGCTGCGCATCATAGAGCTTGAAAAAGCTTCATTGCGAAGCAGCCGCATTGAACAGGAACTTCTGCAGAAACAGACAGCCCTCCTTGATCAGAATATCAAACTGATCAAAAAATCTATTGAACTCTCAGATATTAAACGACAGTTAGAAGATAAAAATTTTGAACTCGAGTTGTCGCAGTCGAAACTCGAAGAGGCATTGAATTCATTACGCGAGAGCCAGAATACCATCAATTCTGTGCTTGTCAACAGTCCCGATACCATTATTGCCATTGACAGCGAACACCGTATAACCTATATCAACCGATCCCTGCCTGGTTATAACAATGTGCTGCAGATAGGCGAACACCTCTGTGAACATATTATTGAGCCAAATCACAATAACAGTTATCATCAGGCTATAGACAGGGCTTTCATGACTGGTGAACCGGCAATCATCGAGTGTGAGCTCTCTCTTCCGAACGGGGAAACGCTTGTCATTGAATCACGTTTTGGTCCATCTCTCATCAACGGCCCGGTAACCTCTGTCACTATAATTGTTTCAGATATTTCTGAGCGAAAGAGAATGGAAAAAGAGCTCAAAAGAATGCTGAACGACCTTGAGCGCTTTAACCGCGTGATGATAGGCAGAGAATTGCGCATCAACGAGCTGAAAACTTTTGTTAACGAGTTGAGGCGGGATCTCAGGAAATATAACGGTATTATTGCCGACGATTTTTCTTACGACAAAGATGAGTTACTCCTGAACTCAATGATTGAAGAGGATTTTTTAATCGAACATGAACCCGCTGAAGGGAGAGAGAGTAAATCGGATAATCAATTAGACAGGGAACATCAAAGAACTGTTCTTCTCAGCCTCATTGAAGATGCTAACCTTGCTCGGAAAGAGTTGCAGGAAATAAACCGTAAGCTTGAGGATAAAGTAAGGGAAGCAAGTGAAGCAAATGAAGCAAAAAGCCAGTTTCTTGCCAATATGAGCCATGAAATTCGGACACCAATGAGTGGGGTTATTGGTATGTCGAGCATGTTGATTGATACCCGGCTTGATCCTGAACAGCGCAAATATGTTGACACCATTATCTGCAGCGGTCAAAACCTGTTGGAAATCATTAACGATATTCTTGATTTTTCAAAGATTGAAGCAAACTGTCTTGAACTCGACATTGTTGATTTTGATCTCCTCGAACTCCTTGAAAATGTTTGCGGAATGCTGAACTTTTCAGCACAAATGAAAGGGCTGGAATTAACGGTAGTAACGGGCAGAAATTTTCCTTTTGCTCTGAGAGGTGATCCGGTAAGAATCCGACAGATTTTTGTCAACCTTATCAGTAACTCTATAAAATTTACGCATCATGGAGATATTGTGGTGAGCATCACTCCTGATGAGGAAACTGAGAGTCATGTGTTGATCAGGTGTTCAGTCAGAGATACAGGTATTGGTATCCATCATGAGAGGATAGCTTCGATATTCAAGCCATTTATTCAGGCAGACGGTTCAACATCAAGGAAATACGGAGGAACAGGTCTTGGGTTGTCGATTTCCAACTATCTTGTCAACAAAATGGGCGGCAACATCACGGTGGAAAGCCAACCAGAGAAAGGCTCCGTTTTCAGTTTTGATGTCAAGCTTGAAAAACAGAAAACATCGTCCAGAATGCTTCGGTTATGCGTGAATGAAGCTGCCAGAGCCAAAGTTCTTGTTGTCAATAGTAATCCCACCGCCCTGGAGATGCTCTGTGATCTGTTGGATTCATGGCAGTGTCTCACCACCCCTGCTGCCAGTATAGAAACTGCTCTTGCGTTGATCAACAGAGGGCTAAGTGAAGCAAAGCCATTTGCATTCTGGGATGCTGTTATTCTGGATATTAATAACCAGCAGAAGCCGGGCGATGAACTTGACCTTTTTATGGACGCTGTTTATACTGTACACCGCTGTCCAGTCATAATACTTGCTTCGCCCATTCACTCGGGAGAAATTAAAAAACGTTTCAGTACACAGGTGTTTGAATTACTCCACAAACCTGTCAAACGTCTGGAGCTTTTTGACTCTATTGCAGCTATTCTCCATGTTGAAAAGCAGGGGCAAGAAAAACCAGATGAGAATAACAGCATAACTGAACAAAAACCTGATACGACAACATTCAATATTCTGGTTGTTGAAGACAATCCGGTTAATCAGAAAGTAATCATGTCCATGCTTAAAAAGCTGGGATTATGTCCGGATGTTGTTTCTGGCGGAAAAGATGCTCTGGAGGCTATGCGCAATAAAGTATATGATCTGGTGTTAATGGATTGCCAGATGCCGGAAATGGACGGATATGAAACCACAAGGATCATAAGAAATGACCCTGCGCTTTGCGCCACGCCTGATGTTCCGATCGTTGCAATGACTGCTCATGCCATGCCAGGTGACCGGGAGAAATGTATTAATGCCGGAATGAACGATTATATCTCCAAACCTATCCGCAAATCGGATCTTGAAGGAGTTCTTGCCAAATATCTTGGAGATAAAGGCGAGTAATCATACTCGGTACAGTAACATCTCATCCCCTTCTCTACGTTTTTCCCCTTCATAGTATACGACATTATTACGACATGACTTTAGAAATCAAGAACATAGAAAAATGAACAGGCTTGGTCTTGAAAAAAGTCCCTATCTCTTGCAGCATGCTCTGAATCCTGTGGACTGGTTTGCATGGGGAGATGAGGCTTTTGAAAAAGCTAAACATGAAAACAGACCGTTGTTCCTCTCCGTGGGTTATTCAACTTGCCATTGGTGCCATGTCATGGAGCGGGAATCGTTTGAAAACAGAGAAATCGCCGAACTGCTGAACCGTAACTTCGTTTCGGTCAAGGTTGACCGTGAAGAGCTTCCGGATGTTGACCGTCTCTATATGAACTATCTTCAGTCAAGCACTGGAAATGGTGGGTGGCCTATGTCCGTATGGCTTACTCCAGAACGAAAGCCTTTTTACGGGGGCAGTTATTTTCCGCCTGAAGAGCGGTATGGCCTGCCTGGATTTAAAACCATTCTTTTATCCATAGTTCGCTTTTGGAAGAGTGATAAAAAAACTCTTATTGACCGCTCCTGCAGTTTTTTCAGTTCTCTGGATCAATTTTCGAGAACGAATCCTACTGCACTGCCCGGGGAAGATGAGGCGCAGAATAAGTGCTTCGAATGGCTTGAAACAAACTACGACGCTCAGTTTGGAGGTTTTGGCGGTGCTCCGAAATTTCCCCGTCCAGTATTGCTGCAATTTCTGTTCAACTACGCTCACTATACCGAGAACAAAAAAGCTCTCAGGATGGCGCTCAATACCCTGAAAACAATGGCTAAGGGGGGAATTCACGATCATATTGGTGTCGCAGGTCAAGGCGGCGGAGGGTTTGCTCGTTACTCTACCGATGCTCGCTGGCATGTTCCTCATTTTGAGAAAATGCTTTACGACAATGCTCAGCTTGCCGTCTCCTATCTCGAAGCCTTTCAGTGCAGTGGCAATGCATTTTACAAAAGTGTAGCGCAGGACATTTTTAACTATGTGCTGTGTGACATTACTTCCCCTGATGGAGGATTCTACTCAGCTGAAGATGCAGACAGCTTTGAGGATGGGTCCGACACCATAAAAAAAGAGGGAGCATTCTACCTCTGGAGTGCTGAGGAGGTGCGAAAGATTCTCGGAGATGAAACGCTCACAGCGATCTTCTCCTTTACCTACGGCATCAGGGTTGAAGGAAATGCCATGCACGATCCACATGGAGAGTTAGTCGGCAAAAACATCCTGATGCATCAGGCCACTGTTGAGGAAACAGCAGATACGTTTGGAAAGTCAACTGAAGAGATCAACGCACTTCTTGATGATGCTCGTACAAAACTTTATAGAGCAAGGGCAAAGAAGCCGAGGCCTTTTCTTGATGATAAAATACTCACAGCGTGGAATGGTCTGATGATTTCAGCCCTGGCAAAGGGGTACAGAGTATTGCGTCACGAGCCATACCTTGCTGCTGCCAGAAAAGCTGCAGGTTTTATTCTGGATAACCTCTATGACCGTAAAAAAGGCCGGCTGCTGCGCCGATACAGAGACGGCAACGCTGCAATAGCGGGAAAAGCTGAAGATTATGCATTTTTTGTGCAGGGACTTATAGACTTGTACGAAGCATCTTTTGAGCCTCAATTTCTCCTGACAGCTCTTGAAGTTGCAGAACTGCAGGATATCCTGTTTTACGACACGACGCATGGAGGTTATTTCAGCACTGCTGTTGATGACAATTCCGTACCGTTGAGACTCAAGGAAGATTATGATGGTGCCGAGCCTTCAGCAAACTCGATCACTGCCCTCAACCTTCTGCGGTTGAGCGAAATAACGGGAGATGAAAAGTTTTCAATCAGAGGGGAAGAAACCATCAAGTCATGTGGCACCATGCTTGCTGAAAACAGCCATGCTCTGCCTCAGATGCTGGTTGCCCTGAACTTTGCTCGCAAAAGAAAAAGCAGGGTTATTCTTTCAGGAGAGCTTCTCGCACCTGAAATGGCTCAACTGCGAGCTGTAATTGATGAGCGATACCTGCCGGGAAACGTCATCATGCATGCTTCGAATGAACTTATCGCAATCCAACGCTTTCCGGAAAGCGTTCAGACCGGTGCTGTCAAGCCGCAAGCATCTCTCTGTATCGACCGTACCTGCTTTTTGCCCATCCATGATCCGGAGATACTTGCAGAAGCTCTTGACAAGGTAATGCAATAAATTACGACAGGAACAACAGAAGTTTTTGGTCTTTGGTGCTGGCGCTTCTTTCCAAAATCAGTCCTGAGCCTGAAATACAGGCTGCATGGGCGTTCTTGTTGATGAATCTCACAGCCGCAATTTGTTACATTCTCGTTCATACCCCAATTGTCAGGTGGTTGGCGCACCAGTTTCCACCAGCTGAAGAGGAAGAACTCTCTTCAAACGCAAATTCAAGGAGCGAACCGGCAGCCACAACATGCAGTTCCGGCATCTCCTCATAAAAATAGCGCAGGGCGGTTATGGCACGGGAACAGGCCTGTATTTCATCAAAAAAGAGCAACGTTTTGCCCGGTGTGATCTTTTGCTGCAAAAGAACTTCAAGATCGGAGCAGATTCGCGTTACCTTAAGGTCGCCATCAAAGAGTTTGCGCAGTGCCTGATTTTTCTCAAGATCAACGAGAGCAAGGTATTCAAATCGTTTTTTTCCAAACTCTTTGATTGACCAGGTTTTTCCAACCTGACGCGCGCCCCTGAGGATGAGAGGTTTGCGGCGTGTTCCGTCCTGCCAGCGCCGAAGATCGTCATCAATAAATCGAAGCATGTGCCTTGATTCGGGTGGCATAACATTGGATGTTTAAAAATACAAGGCAATTTATCGATGAATTGATAATGCTTTCTGGCTCCGGATAATCAAACAATCACCGATCTTTGTAGCAAAGGCTCTTTATGTTGACGAATTCATGGATTCCGTAGCTTGAGAGTTCTCGACCGTAGCCGGATTGTTTTACTCCGCCGAAAGGCATGCGTGGATCGGATTTTACCATGCTGTTGATAAAACAGCAGCCTGCATCAAGTTGATCGGCAATGGAAAGCGCCCTTTCAGTGCTGCCGGAAAAAACAGCTGATCCAAGTCCGTAGGGGGTGTCATTGGCAATAAGCACCGCTTCACTGTCGTCCTTTGCTTCAATAAGGGTTGCGACCGGCCCGAAGGTCTCTGCGCTATAGACCTCCATCCATTTGTGAACCCCGGAGAGAAGGGTTGGCGGGTAGAAAAAGCCTTTTCCTTCAGGGATTGTGCCACCGCACAGGAGGCGTGCACCTTCAGCAACACTCCGGGTGACCTGGCCATGCAGCTGTTCGCGGAGGTCGTGGCGGGCAAGAGGTCCAACCTCAACCGCAGGGTCAAAAGGATCACCAACCACAGCCGATTGTATGCGCTGCAGAAGGAGCTGCTCAAACTGCTTGAAAACATGCGAGTGCACAATAAAACGCTTGGCGGCTATACAGCTTTGTCCGCTGTTGAGAAAACGCGCTGCAGCACAGATGTCGACTGCCTGAGGGATATCAGCATCATCGAGCACAATGTAGGGATCACTTCCACCGAGTTCAAGGACGCTTGTTTTCAGTGCTTTGCCTGATTTGGCTGCCACTGCGCGACCTGCGGCGGTGCTTCCCGTCAATGAGACACCCTGTATGGCAGGATGCTCAATCATAAAGCCGGTCAGACGATCGACGTCGTCAAGTGCGATATGGACTGCGCTGTAGAGATGTGCGGGAAATCCGGCGTCGCGGAAAAGCTGTTCGATGGCAATGGCTGAGCCGGTAACATTAGGAGCGTGCTTAAGAATAATACCGTTGCCGGCCATAAGGGTGGGGGCGGCAAAGCGGAAGACCTGCCAGAAGGGAAAATTCCAGGGCATGATGCCGAGAACAAGACCGATGGGTTCGAATTTCACCACCCCTCGCATGCCGCCATCAAGTTCGCTCTCCTCCGACTTTAAAAAGGATGCCGCATGTTTGGCATAAAAGTCGCAGACTAATGCCGATTTTTCCACTTCCGCTAAGGCCTGTGTGAGAGGTTTACCCATTTCAAGGCTTATCAGTGCGGCATGCTGCTCTTTTTCGAGGCGAAGGAGTTTGGCAAGGCGTTTCATCAGCATGGCGCGCTCTGGGAGGGGGCGCTCCCGCCAGGCAATAAAGTCCCAGTAAGAGAGGGTTATTGCTTCCCGAACTTCACCGGATGTCATGGATGGATATTCGGCAATTGGTTCTGCTGTGGCTGGATTGACGGTAATAATCATTGGTTGAAGCGGTTCAATGATGAGTGAAACCAGGTAAGAAATGCAGGTGAAGCATGAGAATCAAGACTCCCGGTCAATGCTTTCATAGATAGCAAGATAACTCTCATAACGCTCAGAATCAATACGGCCGGACTCAACTGCACCTATAATCCCGCACTTCGGCTCTACCGTATGCGAGCATGAAGAGTAGGCGCAGTCAGGCATATAGGTGAGAAACTCTTTGAAGTAAAAGCGCAGGTTGTCACGGGTGATATCGGAGAGATTGAACTCTCGTATACCAGGCGTGTCGATGATGTACCCTCCACCGGGAAGCAGGAGCATCACGGAGTTGCTGGTTGTGTGCAGGCCTTTGCCGGTCTTCTCACTGGTTTCACCGGTTTTTAAGCGCTCGTGACCAAAGAGCTGGTTGATCAGGGTCGACTTTCCAACGCCTGAGTGACCGCTGAAAGCTGAAAGCTTGCCGGCAAGCGCTTTCTTGAGATGTTTCATACCCCGTTTTTTTTCGGCACTGGTATAGAAAACGGTATAGCCGAGCGCTTTATAGGGCTTCATCATCTCCTGGGTCTCTGATGTATCGTCAAGATCCATCTTGTTGACCACAATAATCGTTGCGAGCTTTTCGGATTCGGCAAAAACAAGATAGCGATCGATAAGGCGGGTACTGAGCAGAGGGTCGAAAGCAGAGACCACAACAACGAGCTGATCGATATTGGCGGCAATGACCTGTGTTTTCTCTTTGCTGCGGTTGCGGCGCACATCCCTTTTTCTGGTAAGGGCACTTTTTCGAGGGTGCACGTAACTTATAACTGCTTCAGATAATGCTGTTCCTGTCTGCATCAATTTCAGTTCGACCCGGTCACCAACAGCAACAAGTGAGGTATCTCCATTGTCTGTTTTCGTTCCTGGAAAGGTACGGGCGCGAAATTCAGTGCCATCTTCGGCAATAACAATATAAGAAGCGCCGGAAACTTCAGTGACAACTCCACTGGCGGCCGGTTCATGCTCGTTTTTCATGTTCATGTTCAAACTGCTCTACTCCATTCTGTTTCAGAAAATCTACCCGATATCAGCGAGAGAGGAGCGTTCACGATAATAGCAATCATAATAACTCCTTATCATTCGGTGATCGGGATCCTGCAATCGCCCGTCCTGTTCAACAAGCTTGAATGCCGCAGAACGGGCTGACTGCATTATATCAAAATCACTGTTGAGATCGGCAATCCTTAATCCGCTCAAGGTTCCGGACTGTTCTTTTCCGAGAATATTACCGGCCCCCCTTATTCTGGCATCAATTTCAGATATAACAAAACCGTCAGTCGTTGACTCCATTGCCTCAAGCCTTTCGTGGGCATCGTCCGTAAGCTTGGCATAGAGGAGAAAGCAAGTGGAGCGGTGCTCACTCCGGCCAACCCGCCCTCTAAGCTGGTGAAGCTGGGCGAGGCCGAATCGTTCGGCGTGTTCGATAACCATGACTGTGGCATTCGACACATCAACGCCAACCTCAATAACCGTCGTGCCGACCAGGATATGAAGCTCTCCTCTCCGGAACTGGCCCATCACCTCCTCTTTCTGGTCTGGCGTCATCTGACCATGAATCAATCCAAGACGGAGATCTGGAAAAACGTCGGTGGAGAGTTGATGATAGCTTTCCACTGCCGCTTTCATGTCCATTTTTTCCGACTCCTCAACAAGAGGATAGACAATATAACCCTGCCTGCCTTCGGCCACCTGCGATCGGAGAAAATCATAGACCTTGACGCTCTCTTTTTCACTCTTGACATAGGTCTTCACCGGTGTACGACCAGCCGGCATCTGACGGATAACCGATACATCGAGGTCTCCAAACACCCCCATGGCAAGTGTTCGCGGTATAGGCGTGGCCGTCATTAGCAGCACATGGGGATTGATCGCCTTTTCCTGGAGTGCTTTTCGCTGCAGCACTCCGAAACGGTGCTGTTCATCAATGATAACCAGTCCGAGGCTCGAATAGCTGACCTCTTTTTCAATCATGGCGTGGGTGCCGAGAGCGATATTGAGTTCCCCGGAGCCGAGAGATGAAAGAACCGCCTCCCGCTCTTTTTTTTTCTGCTTACCCGTCAGAAGAGCGACCTGAAGGCCGAGAGGCTGGAAAAAACGTTTCATGCCGAGATAGTGCTGGACAGCAAGAATCTCGGTGGGGGCCATAAAGGCTGACTGCAGTCCGTTATCAACGGCCAGAGCCATGGCAAACATGGCTACAATGGTTTTGCCTGAGCCGACATCTCCCTGCAGAAGACGGTTCATGGGAACACCGCTTTTCAGATCGCGATATATTTCACGGATTGCATTTTTCTGGGCATCGGTGAGTTCATAAGGGAGGCTCGCATAGAGCTTTTCAGTAACTTGACCGGAATGGGTAAAGCTGACGGATGATTTTATCTGCCTAATCTTGTTGTGGCGGAGCGCAAACAAGAGCTGGGCATAAAAAAGCTCAGTCCACTTCATACGGTAACGAGCCCTGGCAAGAGCTTCCTTCGATGAAGGAAAATGAATTTCACGATATGCCTCGGCAAGTGAGAGCAGGCCGTAAGCCGAGAGTATTGAGGGACTGAGGTTTTCTTCCATGCCCGGCACTATGGCCTCAAAAGCCCGGACGATCAGATTGCGCATCTGCCGTGAGGTGAGGCCGGCAAGTTTCATGGCTTCATTTGTCGGATAAAGCGGAATAATCTTGCCTGTATGGTAGAGATCAAAATCGCTTGACTCTCCATAGCCTGCATCATGAGGATTCAAACTGAGACGATCGAAATCGGGATGCTGCATCTGCGCCTGATGGCTGAAATAACTGATTTTGCCATGGACTGCAAGGGCTTCACCCTGAAGCACGGTGCGTGAAAAATATCGTACTCCCCTGAACCAGGTAAGTTCAAGCACGCCCGTTGCATCACCAAGCCATGCCTTGAAACGTGCACGACCGGGAGTATCACCTTCGAGCTGGGTCTTCAATACCTTACCGACAACCGTAACGGTTTCACCTTCGACAAGAGTTCCGATACTTTTCATGGCACGGCGATCGAGATATCGGCGCGGGAAGTAATCAAAAAGGTCATTGATGGTTGCAAGACCAACCTCTTTCAGGATGGATGCCTTCTTCGTGCCGACTCCCTTTAGGTAGATTATTGAAGTAGCACCGGTCATATTAATGGTTGTAACTGGATTGAAATTCTTGTATATTTGCACCTTTACAATTTTATTGCTGGTCATTTCATTTATTGTACGACAAAGTCAACGAAAGTCATGAAACAAGATATTCATCCAAAGTATAAAGAGGTTACCGTCAACTGTGCGAACTGCGGCAACTCGTTTGTTACCCGCTCTACAAGGACGACCATCAAGGTCGATATATGCAACAACTGCCATCCATTCTATACCGGAAAACAGACACTTGTTGATACCGCCGGTCGCGTTGAACGCTTCAACAAGCGCTTTGCTAAAGCTACCGTGGGGCAGGCAAACGCTCATTAATTAACTCTTGATTTTCGGCAAACCAGCACTAACCTATCAGAACAGCTATGAGTGTCAGGGATGTTTATAAGAAAACTGAGCCCAAAATGAAAAAGACTATCGAGGCATTTCAACATGAAATTGCCTCGATCAGGACAGGAAAGGCTACAACGACACTGCTGGACCGTGTCAAGGTCGAAGCATACGGACAGCAGATGCCACTGAAGCAGGTCGGCAATGTGGGGGTGCTGGACGTGCATACCCTTATGGTGCAGATCTGGGATAAATCCATGGTGGCTGCTACTGAAAAGGCCATACGTGATGCAAACCTTGGTCTCAATCCTGCGGCTGACGGCCAGAATATCAGAGTCAGCATACCGCCGCTTACAGAAGAGCGCCGGAAAGAGTTTGTCAAGCTCACCAAGAAATTCGGAGAGGACTCAAAGATCTCCCTTCGCAATCTTCGCCGTGATATGATTCACGAGATTGAAAAACTCGAAAAAGATAAGGCAATCAGCGAAGATGATAAAAACAAGGGGAAAAAGGAGGCTGACGAGTTGCTGCACAAGTTTGAAAAACAGCTTACCGAGCTGATTGTTTTGAAAGAGAAAGAGATTATGGAAGTGTAAAGAAAGTGCTAAGTGCTGAAAGAAGAGGATTATTCTGTGAAGTATTTTTGCATTTTCTGGAAGATTGCTTTTTTTCCGAGAAGGGCGCTGATCATGCTGAGGACTGTGGCTGCGCCTGCTGCAAAGAAGAGGGGACGGGCGGAGATGTTGTTGGTATAATAGATAGCAGGGATGCCTCTCTCTTTGGCAAAGCTGTCAAGTGAGGTTGTACCGATAACCAGATCCGGTTCATAGTCGATAACTGCCTGCATATCTTCCTCAAGATATTTCCGGTAACGAATTTCTGTACCAAGCGTTGACAACACCTTGTGGTCTTCCTCTCCAAGTGAGGTTCTGGCAATGGATGTTGAAGCGTAGGGTACATCAAGACCAGCTTCGAGCAGGAGTCGGACAAGCGGGAGTTCATTGCCTTCATAACCGGCCACAATCACTTTACCCCTCAGGTGTTTAAACTGGGTTAACACATCACGGGCTTTCTGCCCTTCCTCTTCTGCGACGGTCTGAACTTTAAGAGGATCAAGACCAAGAGCTTCTCCTATGCGTCGGATCCATTGTACGGTTGCGTTTGCTCCGATCGGATTTCCCTTGATAATTCTCATCCCCTGCTCTTCGAGCAGTGACACTGTTCTTTCATAAAAAGGATGCAGCACGGCACAAGCTTGAGCCTGTCCTGCCTCCATATAGTCTTCAAGTGCTGTTCCGGGCAGTACAATCACCGACTCTACGCCAATTTTCTGGAGAATTCCGCCTATCGTCATGGCATCGACGGGGAAGATTTCTCCAAGGACAACCAGTGATTTTGCTTTTTTCGGAGCGTCAAACCTTGCAAACCGCTTCACAAGCGTTGCAACAGCAACATCTTTTGCTTCGGGATGCGTCCTGATCTGAAACGCGGGCAGGCGAACCAGAACTACCTCTGCATTTCCGGCTTTTCGTGGCAGGAGTTCTTCAGCTATTCCTGCTGTTTCAGCGACACAGGTAGTGACAACGGGAATAAATTTCACCGCTGGATCCAGGGCAATCCCCTCAATGGTATGCCGAAGATCGTCAATCATGGTTCCGCCTGAAATCTGCACATTCATCAATTGGGGAGATATAATTGATTTACGTGCAGCATAAAAATGGGAGACAAAGGTCAGTCCATAGAGGCAACCCTGATCTGCGACCAGGCAAACCTGAACACCGTCAATTCTTGTCAGTACCCTCAGTCCTCCGAAAGCAGGACACATTGACTGAGGGTGCAACGTTTTACAATCCTTTTTGTCCATAATAAACACCTTTCTTTGACACGTGTTGGATATATGCAGTGCCAGTAATTTTTTTGGGCATAGACTTGAGATGTTTTACCGCTTCATCTCGGTCTGCAAATTTACTGGTCATGAGCCTGTAATATTTCATCTTCTTGAGATATGCCGGCCAGAGATAGGCTGTAATTCCCTCGGCATGTAAACGTGCCAGCTCTTCGAGTGCGGTACGTTCTGATCGAAACGTTTCGAGCACAATGGTATACTCTCCTTTTTCAAGAACCAATGAATCAGTGGCAACGCCCCCGGACAACCCTTTTACCGTTACTGACTCAGCCGGCTGCGGCTTTACCCTGACTCTCTCTTTTTGAACCACTGTGGCAATCTTGCTTTCCCTATGCGGAATTGCTGCAACTGGAACTATGGCCTCCGGTTTCCCGTAATAATAAACAGCAAGCAATAAACCGTTAAATACAAGAAATGAAAGAGCAATTGAGTATCGGGACTTCACAAGTTTTTTCCTGACTTGTTCAGTTTCATGCCATGGAAGCACAACATCATCCAGATTATGATACTCCCTGTTCAAAAGCTCTTCAAGAGATCTTTCAGGAATAAAGCCATAAGTTCCCTGTTCTTTGGAAAACCGACCCAGCCCAGGGATTCGGATCTCTCTCTGCTGCTGAACCGCCCTGGAAAAAACAGTGGCAAGCGCCCTGCCCAAGCGCTCAGCTTCTGCTGTATTCAACATAAGCCTCGACGAAGCAATACGAGCAGTATCATCAGCTCGAGAAATGTTACGGTCGTAGGTCAAACGGTTGGAAGGTGGAGAATACGTTATACCCGAGGCATTACTGATTTTTTTTAAAGGAACATGTACTACCGTAAACGAACCAAGTCCTTTGACAGCAAGCTTACGTACGGCAAGAAGTTCAGTAACCATAGCTGTGAAAAAGCCGTTCAGAAGCCGTCCGGATTCTTGCGTGTCAAGATCAAGCAACCTCGAGAGTTCTTCTATCAGATCATGGTTTTTCATAACATCGCCCTTGAGAAATGAGCGCTCTGGACTGTATGGTGAATAACCAAGAATATAACACTTCCTCAGTTAAGCTCGACAAGCCTGGAGCCTCAATTCCCCTTAAGCAAGTTAAGAAGAAAGTGTTGATTTCACGATCTTTTCGTTTAATTGAGCGTTACCGGGCTTTTCATATCCACCACTCTATTTTTGCATAGCATGGGCGTAGAGATTCTTTCTGTCAGCGAACTGACACTGCAGATCAAAACCAGGCTTGAAAATCTTTTTCCACTGGTTAGGATCAAGGGTGAAATATCAAATTTCAAACGGCATAGTTCGGGTCACGTCTATCTGACTCTGAAAGATAAGGGAGCCCAGATTGCTGCTGTGATCTGGAAAACTACCGCGAGCCGTCTTGCCGTAACTCTTGAGGATGGTCTTGACGTTGTTGCTGAGGGGCGTCTTGAGCTTTATCCTCCTTCGGGGCGATATCAGCTGATCTGCACATCGGTCACTGAAGCTGGACAGGGTGCGCTTCAGCAGGCCTTTGCCGAACTGCTTCAGAAACTGGCAAAAGCCGGTTATTTCAGTGCTGAACGAAAAAAAACGCTTCCTGAAATCCCTGAAACCATAGGGCTTATCACCTCTCCTACCGGAGCGGTCGTTGAGGATATGAGCAATGTGCTGGAACGTAGATTTCCGGCGGCACGAGTTCTTCTCTATCCGGTCAGTGTTCAGGGTGTCAATGCTGCTGAAGCCGTTGCTTCAGGGATAGCCTATTTCAACAATACCAAAAATATCAGCCATCGTCCTGAGGTGATTATTATCGCCAGAGGAGGCGGATCACTGGAGGATCTGCAGGCTTTCAACGGGGAACTTGTTGCGCATGCCATCTATCACTCTGCACTACCGGTGATCAGCGCCATTGGTCATGAAACCGATCTGACCATTGCCGATATGGTTGCTGACCTCAGGGCAGGAACACCTTCCATTGCTGCTGAGCTTGCTGTTCCGGAGACCCAGGAGCTGCTTCGGCAGATCGACAATCTGCAATCAGGACAGGAGCGACTGCTGCTCGGAAAGCTTGAGGGTGCAGACCGCCAAGTTTATTCAATCTGCAGCAGTTATGCTTTTAACCGTCCTCTGCTGCAGATGCAGAAGCTGGACGACCGCCTCAACTCTCTGGTCGATCTGATGGGAAAAACAATTAAGAGTGGTTATCGTGAAAAGGTGGTGCGCTTCGCATCAGTCCATCAGCAGTTGTGCCTTCTGGATTACAGAAAAACACTTGAAAGAGGATATGTACTGGTAAAAAAAGAGGGTGAATTCATGACTGGTGCAACCAAGCTGCACCCAGCCGATGATGTGGAACTTCTGTTTCATGATGGAGCGCTTTCTGCCGTGATCAGTCGGGAGAGACGCCACTGATTATTCGCCGTACCAATTCAAGATCTTCGATGGTGTTCACTCCCGGGTTATCTATCAACGTTTTGATACACTGTATTCGGAACCCGTTCTCAAGCAACCGAAGCTGTTCAAGCGATTCTGCCTCTTCGAGCATCGAGGGTGGAAGAGCTGCAAACTTTGCCAACACCTCGGCACTGAACGCATAAATCCCTATGTGGCGATAAAACATGGTTGTTGAATTCCTGTTACGCCTGAATGGGATAGGAAATCGTGAAAAATAGAGGGCAAACCCGTTTGTGTCCATAACAACCTTGACGATATGAGGATCCTCTATCTGTGCATGGTCATCCGGCTGGACAGGAAAAACAAGTGTGGAGCAATCGGGCGGATGGGTTGAAAAAAATGGTTCAAGAGCAAGATCAATATTTTCCGGACTGATCAAGGGTTCATCTCCCTGCAGATTAAGAAAAACATCTCCCCCGATCAGCCGGGCTGCTTCAGCAATTCGTTCGGTACCGCAATGTGCATCCTTTGATGTCATAACGACCTCAGCCCCGCACTCTTCAAGAACAGAGGCAATTTCAAGGCTGTCGGTAGCGACAACCACTCTTTCGGCAAGTCTGGATTTCAGTGCCTGTCGCCAAGTGCGCACAATAAGCGGCTCCCCCTGAAGATCTGCAAGCATTTTTTTTTCAAGTCGGCTTGAGTCGAGCCTTGCGGGAATGAGAATAACAGCTTTGACCCTTCTGTTTGACATAAATAACTCTATCCTGTTATTTTTATAAAAGTTGATGAATACATGGAAGGCAAAAACCTCTCTACGATCGTAATATCCGAGAAGTTAATATATATGAGCATAACTTTTCGATGAGCCAAATATTGGTAGAGTGTCTTTCTGCCTGCCTGCCTCTACCCATTATATACAATTTGTATGTTTTTATATGTTTTTGTATGTTTGCTGTAAGATTATGTGTCCGGCGGATCATTATAACTACTTCAAGACTTATCGGCTTGGATACATTGCAAGATATTCACGCTTGTGTTAGACAGTTCTATATCGCCCCCGATGGATCAAAATATAAGCCAACAAACACGTGCTGACCATCAACAAGCTGCAACGTCATTCATAGCCAGAGATGATCTTTATCGTCATTTGTTTCTCAACATGCGCTGTGGATTCGCCTTTTGTGAGGTAATTCTTGACCAAGCCGGTCGCTATACTGATTTTATACATCAAGATGCCAATACAAGTTATGAGAGACTTACCGGCCTTCATAATGTTATTGGACTCAAAGCTTCTGAGGCATTCCCTGATATAGAGCATTCACATCCCGGGTTTATCAAAAAACTTTTAAGGGTCGCTGAGACAGGAATTCCTGATCGATTCGAGTTCTCCTTTGCAGCATTGCATAAATTATTTGATATCTCTGTCTACAGCTGGCGCAAGGAGTATTTTACAGTAATAATTGATGATATCACGGAGCATAAGGTAGCGAATGAAACACTGAAAGAAAGCGAAGAACAATTCAGAAAACTGTTCGAAAACCATTCCGCATCCATGTTGGTCATTGATCCAAAGAGTGGAAATATTATCAGAGCCAATCCGGCTGCAGCAGACTTTTATGGCTGGTCTCTTGCTGAACTTTGCGGGATGAATATTAATCAGATCAATTCGCTTTCTCCTGCGAAAGTGAAGTCGGAAATGAAGAAAAGTCTTTTGGGTAAGAAGAATTTCTTCTCTTTCAAGCATCGCAAAGCAAACGGTTCTATAAAGGATGTCGAGGTATTCAGTAACAATGTCGTGATTAAAGGCAAACCCCTGCTCTACTCGATTATCAATGATGTCACCGAGCGAAAGCAGGCTGAGGCTGAACTACAGAGGCTGAGTCGATCATTAAAAGCAATCAATATATGCAACAATGCACTTCTTCATACCACTGATGAGATTAAATTGCTTCAACAGATTTGCAATATTGTTGTTAACGAAGGCGAGTATCGGATGGCATGGGTCGGATATGCTGAGCATGATAAGGAAAAAAGTATTTATCCAGTTGCCGAGGCCGGTTTTGTTGGAAATTACCTTAAAATGCCGCAAATCTCATGGGCAGATATTCCACAAGGATCAGGACCGAAGGGTCGAGCAATCCGCACAGGTAACCCTTGTTTGGTAAAAAATATTCTTAATGACCCACTCTTTGAACTATGGCGTCTGGATGCCATACATCATGGGTTTGCATCCATTTTAAGTTTACCGCTGAAATCTAAAAATGAAGTTTTTGGTGCCTTGACCATATATGCAGCCAAACCTGATGCCTTTGATGCAGAGGAGACAACGCTACTCAAGTCATTGGCTGACAATCTTGCATTTGGAATCACCATGTTACGAAACCGCAAGGCAGGAGAAAAAGCCGAAAAAGAACATAAAAAAATACAAAAGCAGTTACTGCACTCAGAAAAAATTGAAGCGAATCGACTGAGGAGAGCAAAAAAACAAGCTCTGGATCTTGCGGGTAAAATGACCATAGCATTGCGTGAAAGAGAAAAACAACTTGAAGAATCTCTTGCATCCGAACGCAAGGCAGGAGAGCAGCAACGAAGCTTTCAAAGTATGATATCTCATGAATATCGTACTCCCCTTTCCATTATCAGCTACAACCTTGATATCATGGCCTTGTGCGGTAAAGACCTCTCCTGTGTCCACACCGTAGAGTTGGAGAAAATGAAACGGGCTGTCAAACGACTGGTCGAGATCATGGAAGTCTCTATCGAACAGAGCCATTCTGTCGATTCAGCAGCTAACACTTCATCACAGCGTATTGAGATATCTCCGTTCCTGTTTTCTCAGCTTGCAAATACCCAAGCACTTTGGCCTGGCCGTTATTTTCAGAGTATTGACGGTGACCTTGAGGGTTATGATGTTATCGCTGACCGACAGTCTCTTAAGACAGCATTTATTAATCTTCTTGATAATGCACGCAAGTACTCTCCTCAAGACTCACCCATAGAGGTCGCTTGCCAAAAAGAAGCAGAGCAACTGGTCATGAGGATAACCAATAAAAGCACCGTCATCAGCTCTTTCAACGCAGAAGATCTTTTCAAAAAGTATGAACGGGGTGCCAACAGCAGCAATACGAGTGGTGCAGGAATTGGACTCTGGCTGGTTCGACAGATCATCGAGCAGCATAACGGCTCAATAACCCTGGAAAGCAATCCTCCAGACGTTATAACAACAGTGCGCATTCCTTTGGCTGATGATGCTCTCGGCTTACAATAATCGTTTGAAGAATAACTTGAAGAATCTCCATGAATCAAGTACATACTCCTCTCAACAAGATAATCATTGTCGAAGACGATCAGGATCTTCGCGAAAGCCTTATCAAATTCCTTAAGCTGAACGGGCATGATATCACTGGAGTTGCCTCAGCGATGGAGTTTTATCAGCATATTGCTTCGGAACACTATACCCTTGCCATAATCGACATAGGTCTTTCGGATCAGAACGGCCTCGTCCTGGCTGAATATCTGAGAAGCAATACCAATATGCGCATTATCATACTCACTGCCCGCGCAACCCTTGAAGACAAGCTCGCCGGCTATAATTCAGGTGCCGATATCTATCTTGTCAAGCCTGTAGATTTACGTGAAGTCTCTGCGGCTATTGCCACTCTTCTCATGCGGATGGATGAAGAACTTCCTGCGCCATCTCCGCATGGTGATAAAGAGGCCTTTCTCCCGGATATCACACCAGCACCCTGGACACTTCTCAGCAATGAATGGATACTCCTTACACCGAAAGAAGATAAGATCAAACTTACCTCGATGGAATTTAACTTCCTTACCTGCCTCATCTCTTACCAAAAACAAGTAGTAACACGGAAGGAGATACTCAAAGCCCTGGGCTATCAGGATGATGAATCCCGTGGTGCAGCTCTTGAAGCTTTGGTTCACCGCCTGCGTCATAAAACAAAAACAAACGGGTACGATTCACCGATCAAAACCACCCATGGAATCGGATACTGCTTCACAGCTGATATTGTTACCATGTAACTTTCGACACTCTGTTGATGTAGTAGAAATCAAGTGTAGACCATAAAAAATACGAAGTATTGACCTTCACTCGCTGATTTCTTTATCATCTCTCTGCCTTTTTGTTTACTATACCAACATAAGGGGGAGATAAGATGATAACCATGAAAATCATTGCCTTGTCATGTATAGCGTTTTTCGTCGCTGTTGCAACCAAGGTGAGTGCTGCAGGTTCTTCGGCTCAATGCTCGGTGACAATAGTACCAGGAATCGCTGCAAACAAAAACACTCAGACAACAACCGGAGGTGATTTGACCTTTGGAACAATAATTCCAGGTTCCTCATCTGGTACCGTGACCATCAACCCATCGACATCAACACGCAATTCTTCAGGAGGGGTACAGCTTGTTGATTCAATATCCGGTCCGGCTGCGTTTGATGTCACCGGTGCTGCGAACTCATCCTACACCGTCACCCTACCAAACAACGGCACAACCACTATATCGAGCGGCAACAGCACCATGGCGGTTAACAGCTTCAGCGCCTCACCAACTCCCGGCAGTTCAACGCTGGATAGTCAGGGAGTGAGCACCTTCAAGGTTGGAGGCAGACTTGAGGTACCCGCAAATCAGCCGAGTGGGAACTACACAGGCACCTTTGATGTGACTGTGGCTTACCAATAACCCGCAAACAGCATGCAATCAACAATAGGATTTGAGAAATAAGGCGGCGGCTTCTGAACTGATACCTGTAGCCATAACAGTTTTTGTACGTGAACTTTTACCGGATATGATATGTACCCGAGATGGTGGGATACGGAAAACCTTGGAAAAAAGTTCACAACACTCCCTGTTTGCGGCGTCGTCAACGGGGGCGGCTTTTAAACTTACCTTTAATCCACCGTTATAGACACCGCAAATGCTCCTTTTGGAAGAACGGGGGTTTGCCTTGACGACAAAAACCACATTACCGTCTTTTTCGCGAAGCTCAAGCACCCCGATGATTACCCGATTACTTTGGGCACTTTGAAAAAGCGATCCTGCTTATCTGGAGCATTCAGCAGTACCGACGATGAGCCAAGTGCCGGAAGCTCAACATCTTCCCGAAGCACGTTGATCTGATCATGAATACTGCTGAGAGGCGCAACACCTTCGGTATCAACTTGATTGAGCTTTTCTACATAGTGAAGAATATTGTTGAGCTCAGTGGTCATTGTCACCATCTCTTCATCTGTAAACCGAAGCCTCGCCAATTCGGCGATATAGGAAACATCTTTCGCGGTAACCGACATAAAATAATATGATCAAAATTAAAAATAATCTTCCTGAAATCACTTATGGAACATTAGTTTTTATAGTCTGCAAATACCTGTCAACTGCTCATCAAGACGATTTTTCGGACGTTTTTCCATCGAAATAAAATCCCTTTGTTCTTCGCCGAGGTAAACCTGCCGAGGTCTGGCGATCTTCTGCTCTTTATCCTTGACATGCTCAATCCACTGCGCAAGCCATCCGGGAATCCTTCCAATAGCGAACAGAACCGGAAACATATCCAGCGGAAATCCCATAGCCTGATAAATCAGACCTGAATAAAAGTCCACATTGGGATAGAGCTTTCTGCTGATAAAATACTCGTCCTCAAGCGCAATTCTCTCAAGCTCAAGCGCAATGTCAAGCAAGGGACTGCGACCAGTTTCCTCAAAGACCTGAAAAGCGATTTTTTTGATGATTTTTGCCCGAGGATCATAGTTTTTATAGACTCTGTGACCAAATCCCATCAAACGTCCTTCACCATCCTTGACTGATTGAATGAAAGCAGGAACATTGGCTACCGAACCGATTTTCAGCAGCATGTGAATAACCGCCTCATTTGCTCCACCGTGCAATGGTCCGTAAAGTGCAGCACAACCTGCAGCTATGGCAGTATAAGGATCAACACCGGAACTGCCTACAGCTCGTACAGCATTGGTCGAGCAGTTCTGTTCATGATCGGCATGAAGAATAAAAAGAACATCGAGGGCATGTTCAAACACCGGATTCGGCTGGTAGCGCAATTCGGTCATCTTAAACATCATGGACAAAAAATTACCGCTGTAACTCAATTCATTATCGGGCAGAACATAGGGAAACCCAAGGCTATGACGAAAACTCATTGCCGCAAGAGTAGGTATTTTCCCGATCAGACGATGTACCTGGAGTTTGCGTGACTCTTCATTGTTAATATCCTTCGCATCACTGTAAAACGTTGAAAGCGCTCCGACAGTACCAACCAGAATACCCATCGGATGAGCATCATAGCGAAAACCATCCATAAACTTGACAATATTGGCATGGGTCATGGTATGATGATGGATGTTATATGACCATACGGCCAAGCGCTCCTTGTCAGGCAACTCACCTTTGATAAGCAGATATGAGGTTTCCAGAAAAGTGCTGTTCTCGGCAAGCTGCTCTATAGGATAACCACGATAACGCAGAATGCCTTTATCACCATCAATGAATGTGATTCGACTTTTGCAGGAAGCGGTATTTAAAAATCCGGGATCATATCCCAAGAGGCCAAAATCTTCATCCGAAACTTTGATCTGGCGAAGATCCATACTATTAATACAGCCGTGTTCAAGCGGTATTTCATAGTTTTTTCCGGTACGGTTATCAGTAACGGTCAGAGAATTTCTGGAGTCTGTAACGTCCATAATGTTAGCTATCTTGATGGTTGAATACCTTTATGCAAAAAAAGAGATCTTGCTGAAAAAATATTGTCTCGCGTCGAGGGTGAATTTATGAAATAATCCCATCGTTACCGGTAATTTTCATCACTGTTTTTTTAATCCTCTGTACTCCACGATCTCCCCTAACAGTATACAGGAAATAACAAAAGGCTCTATGGAGCGTTTTCCAGTTTTCTGCAGTCAATATAAAAAGAAATAAAATGAAAATACTTTTTGGATATTATGTACCGGCTCCATACATTTACTACCTCTTTCAAGGAGCTGTAGCTCAGTTTGGTTAGAGCGCCTGCCTGTCACGCAGGAGGTCGCGGGTTCGAACCCCGTCAGCTCCGCAAGAAAAAACAATAAAAAAGGGAGTGCTATGCACTCCCTTTTTTATTGTTTTTTCATATCATAAGCAATGCACTTCAATGACAAGAGGTGCATTGCTTTCGCGGCCTTTATCTTGGAACCAATTCGACTCGACGATTTTTTTCCCTTCCAGATTCTGCTGTATTCGGCGCAACCGGTGCAAGATAAGCTACCCCATTTGCTGTCAGACGAGTTGCCGGAATACCGTATTCCTTGACAAGAGAGGCGACCACAGCATCGGCCCTGCGTTTTGAAAGCCCAAGGTTAAACTCATATCCGCCTATATTGTCGGTATGACCGACGATATGAAGTTTCAATGCTGGCTGTTGTTTCAAAAGTTTCGCAATTTCCTGAAGGGATGTACGGGAAGCTGGCTTTATCTCCCATTTGTTGGTATCAAAATATATTCCGTAGAGAGATACTTTTCCGTTAGCGGTCAAGGAGTTGGACATTTGATCGGCTGTTACCGTCACCATCTGCTGAACCATCGGCTGCGTCTCAATAATATCAACCGCAATGTATGCTCCACGCTTTGCCTTGTAGACTTGATCACTCTTTCCCCATTCTACAAGGGTCAAATGCACATAGACATCTCCTTCAGGACGACTTTTTTTTGCACTGGCAACACAAATCCCTGCCCTTTCAGCTGCAAAAAAAATATAGTTGCTGCGATTGGTCTGAATATCCATGGAACCGAAGGGAGCAAGATAATTGTTCCACATGGTGGCTGCCTGATCTTTTTTGGAGTCGTAGAGGATAATAAAGCCTTTGGCCCGGAGTTCATTGAGATAGTTTCTGAAAACTTCGAGAGAGCCTATATCGCCAGCGGCCTCATACCATATTCGCGTCAATCTGCCTTCCGGTTTCAACGGAGGCTTGACATACTCCCGTTTTTTGGTTTCTAAATTATAGCGGTTGAATGTGGATGTCTGTAGTTCGTACTCATCAAACCGCTTGGCATGGTAACCGACAATTTCTGAACCGGCAAACCTTCGGAGTAATGGGTGATCTTTCGAGCCTGGAAGATCGGCCGCGGAGAGTCCCGTGAACGGTAATAGGGTGGCAAGCATGAAAAGCAGTACAATAGCCTTGAGTTGTTTCATGAGATAAAAGTTTTCTTCGGATTAGAGTGACTTAGTCTTTTTTGCGTTTGTCACGAACATAGATTGCTTTTGACTGACCTTCTCCGGTAAGACGCTCATCGAAATCGAAGAGTTTTGTGGCAGCGAGTAATTCTCCAAGTTTGCTATAGCCGTAATTGCGCGGATCGAATTCCGGAGACTGTTTAGCGATATTACTGCCTGTTGTTGCAAGGTGAGCCCATCCGCTTTCGTCTGAAGAGGCCTCGACGGCATTTCTCAATATCCGTACAAGTCTGGTGTCCTGCTTGAGTTCTACCGATGACTTTTTTGTAATCGGCTCATTTTCATTGATTTTTGCCCGCAGTACTTCGATATAGATGAACTTGTCGCAGGCTGAAACAAACGCGGCCGGTGTTTTTTTTTCTCCGAATCCGTAAACAAACAGCCCTGATTCCCTGATCCTGGAGGCCAGTTTCGTAAAATCACTGTCACTGGAGACAATACAGAAACCCTGAAACTTTCCTGTGTACAACAGGTCCATGGCATCAATGATCATAGCACTGTCTGTTGCATTTTTCCCCTTAGTATAACCGAACTGCTGAATGGGCTGAATCGAATATTCCAGCAGCACCTCTTTCCAGCTTCTCAGTGCCGTCGAGGTCCAGTCGCCATATATCCTTTTAACACTGGATGTACCATACTTTGCGACCTCCGCCAGAAGACCTTCTATAATTGTTGCCTGCGTGTTATCAGCATCGATAAGGACTGCAAGACGCTCTGTTTTTTCTACGGCCATGACATTGTCCGTCCTGTTATGTTAAGAGCACGAAAATCAGTAGGCATCAGGATTGTACCCTGAATCCCTGAGCTTCAATAGCCGCTGTAATGGTTGGAATGCTGAGCATTTTGGCATCATAATCAACAACCACAATACCTTTGAGATGGGATGCATCAACCTCTATGATCCCTTCAAGATCTTCAAGTGCTTCCTTGACAAGCAGTTCACAACTGCTGCAGTTCATGCCGCTTACCTGTAATTCTTTTTTCATGACATTGGTAATGATATTCGTTGTAACCAAGTGAAATACTCAACAGATTTGTTGTTATTTATCCATGAGAAATAAGTTACATACACTGCCGACAAATCGGAAATATTTCTGCCAAATACGCTGTACTCTTCGATCAAGATTGGCAGATCACTCATGGAGTGAGTATATTGAAAAACTATGATAAATTCCTTACCACATTTACGAGCCGGCATACAACGCATGCCAAGAATTGTTCTGCTGGTCAGTATTACCTTGCTGGCTTCATGCAGCCGTTCACCCAGTGATCTTCAAGTCCTGCAGCAGAAGGTCTGGAAAAACCCGAAAGATGCTGAAGCTTACATGCGGCTCGGCAACGCGTATGCCCGCAGCGAACGCTACCGCGAGGCTGCAGAAGCATATCGGAATGCGCTGGTGATAAATCCAGAACTTGAAGAAATTAATCACGCTCTTGGCGCTGTTGCCTTCAATCAGAAAAACTATGCCGAGTCACTCAAATATTTTCAAAAACACCTTGAACACTCTCCAAAAGACTCTTTGACACTCTATGATGTGGGTAACGCCTATATGCAGCTGAAACAGTTCGAAAAAGCTGCAACATCATACAGCGAAGCCATTGACAACAGCGAATCATTTACAGCGGCTCATTACAACCTTGCTATCTGCTATCTCAATACAGGACAAAGAGCTGATGCTCAGGCGATTTATGAATGGCTTCTTAAGAAAAACAATTATCTTGCTGTCTCACTGCAAAAACATTTCAAAAAAAATAAATAACGTGATGAGTGCATATCGTTCTCACAGCACAGTTTTTGCAGCCAAATACTGAAACCAGAGATTTATTTCGATTGGAAACCATTATTGCAGATTTGTTGTACAGTTTGTTACAGAGAGTTGCAAGACAGGAGTGTTTGAGAGTTACAATGCCGACAAACGTCTATGAGTGAGTACCATAATATCATTACATCTTCAGAGGAAACTTTATCCATACAAAAGGCAGTTTCAAGGCTTAAAGAGACTTTAAGCGTTTTTGATTTTAAAAGTGCCTTATCGGGTCACCTTGATCGAAACCTGCTTGTAACGTTCTCTCAGCCTGTTCAGTCCCTGGAGATAGCTGGGTGGTTGTGCCGTCAGGCGGTATATCCAAAACTTTTTTGGATGAACAGGGAAAAGGATTTTTCTGTTGCAGGTATCGGGATTGCCGATACCATCACGTTTGACGGATCTGGAAATAATGATGCCTGTTTCAAGCGGTTTGGAGTTTCTGTTGCAGACAAAACAAACGGAGCACGCTATTTCGGCGGCTTCCACTTCAATAACCAGGAACAACAAAACCCGATATGGGAGAAGTTTTCCTCATTTTCCTTTGTACTGCCGCTTATCCAGTTAACCTTTGAACACAACATTTTCTCCATTTCATGCCATCTCTTGCTTGAAAGCAGCGTTGCAGCTGAAACAAAAATCAGCGCGATCACTGCAATGCTTGACCGAGTTATTACCGATTCAGATTGTTCAGCAATGAAATTGCCAGAATTACTGGATCTTTCCTATAACCCGGATGAGAAAAATTGGATAGAACAATGTCAGAAAGCATTGCAGACCTTTAATTCCAGTGGTATGGAAAAAATTATGCTTGCCCGACAGACTGTTCTTGAATTCAGCAGCAGTTTTTCACCACTCCTTTTTCTCCTGCAGTATCCCTATCCGCAAAATGCGATCTACAGGTTCTACTTTGAACCAGCTGAACATCACGCTTTTTTCAGTTTCAGCCCTGAAAGGCTTTACAAAAGGGACGACAATATGCTTCTCACTGAAGCCCTTGCGGGTACCTGTTCGAAAGAAACCATCCAGGGCGGAGACCTTCAGGCTTCTGAAGCACTCCTGAATTCAGAAAAGGATATCAGGGAGCATAAATTCGTCAAGGACATGATCTACCAGGAGCTGCTCAAGATCTGCAGCGAAATCAATATGGAAAAAGAGGTTCAGGTACTGCAACTCAATCGGCTTGCACACCTTTACACCCGTTGTGCTGCTAAACTGAAACCTGAATTTCTGAATGACTGCGAAGTCCTGAAACTTCTCCATCCCACTCCAGCGGTCGGCGGAGTACCAAAAACCGAGGCTATGAAGCATATCGTGGATCTGGAGCCGTTCAGCCGCGGCTGGTATGCTGCTCCTGTGGGCTGGATAAGCCGAGATGCTGCTGAATTTTCGGTTGCCATCCGTTCCGCGCTGGTCAATGGTCGTTTTGCCTATCTCTATTCTGGTGCCGGACTGGTACAGGGCTCAAATCCATTTTCGGAATGGGAAGAGGTCGACCAGAAAATCGGAGATATTCTGGCTATAACCCGCCAGGAAGTATGAGCGGCCTCGAAATAACCTCACTGTGGAGCAGCATTGTCATTGAAGAACTGATCAGGCAGGGTGCAGAATTTTTCTGTATCTCACCTGGTTCCCGTTCAACACCGCTTACTGTGGCGGTTGCAAGAAACCCGAAAGCACGCTGGAAAATGTTTGCGGATGAACGCTCTGCCGGCTTTTTTGCCCTTGGATATGGCAGGGCAACCGGCAAACCGGCGGTTCTGATCTGCACTTCGGGAACAGCTGTTGCAAACTACTTCCCGGCTGTGGTTGAGGCATCAATGGACTTTCAACCGATGCTTATTCTTTCGGCTGATCGCCCTTTCGAGCTGCTTGAGTGCGGCGCAAACCAGACCATCAGGCAGGAGGGCATGTTCGGCAGCTATACTCGATGGAATATGCAGCTTCCTCTGCCTTCAAGAGAGGTTCCGCTGAAAGCTCTACTCTCCACCATTGCATACGCTGTTGCTAAAACAGTTGGATCACCGGCCGGCCCGGTTCATCTCAACCAGCCGTTCAGAGAGCCTCTTGAGCCCGTGAACCCCGATCTGAAGGATGCGTGGCTTGATCCAATGCAGAAGTGGCTGAGAACAGGCAAACCATCAGGTGTGTCAGCATTTCCTGAAAAACATCCTGATGCCGCAACGGTAGAAATGCTGCGCCATGCGCTTTCTACGGCAGAACAGCCACTGATTATCGCAGCAAGCATGCAGAGCGCTGAAGAGGCAGAGGCTGTCAGGGCACTTGCTCTGGATCTGCAGGTACCTCTTTATGCTGATTTTTCTTCCGGGCTGCGACTGAAAAGAGGTGTACAGCCCTGGCAACTGGCGTTTCAATCGTCAGGATTTACCAAGAATTTCAGGCCTGATATCGTCTTGCATTTCGGCGGTCATCTTATTGCTAAACATCCGGCAGCTGCACTTCTTGAATGGAAGCCAGAACATTATATCGTTGTACGATCGAATGCCAACCGATTCTCTCCCGATCATAACGTAACTCTCAGCATTGAAGCCTCTCTCATCCTGACATCAGCAAGCCTCAAAGGTTCCCGTACAATGTTGTCTGGTATGAACACTGAGTGTGCTGAAGAGTTTTTCAGACGGGCCGGTGAGGAGATTGATGCTGAAGCACTCCCTCTCAAGCCTGTTACGGAAATTTCTGCAGCGCGCCTGACCTCACGCCTTATCACTGAACAACAGCTGCTCTTCATTTCAAACAGCATGCCGGTCAGGGATATGGACACCTACGCGGTTACCAGCCATCATAACGGGATAAGGAGCGGCATCAATCGTGGAGTCAGCGGAATAGACGGCATTCTTTCCACGACTGCTGGATTTGCCGAGGGACACGGTAAACCGGCAACACTGATTATCGGGGATATCGCCTTTCTGCACGACCTCAATGCCCTTTCTCTGCTCGGCACCCTGAGTGTTCCGCTTCAGATCATTGTCCTGAACAACAACGGCGGAGGCATTTTCTCCTTTTTACCGGTTTCCGGATACAGCGATGTGTTTGAAACCCATTTTGCCACACCCCAAAACTACAACGTCCGGTCTGCGGCGGAAACCTTTAGTGTGGACTATGCATGCCCGCAGACGAACGGTGAATTCAGAGAAATCTATACCGCCGCATCCGGAAGCAATCGAAGCAT